>DJKK01000236.1 GCA_002434595.1 Alphaproteobacteria bacterium UBA6544
GGCTATATAAGAACGGCTTGAAGGGACTACAAGCTTCTGGGCGTTCGCAATTTCTGCGGCGCAACAGGATCCCGCACGGTAAAATCGTCGAAATGATCGTCTCAGCCAGCTATCGCACTGATATACCCGCGTTCTACGGGACCTGGTTCATGGACCGGTTTGCCGCCGGAAGCTGTGAGGCCATCAATCCGTGGAATCGAAAACCCTACTCGGTTTCGCTGGCACCGGGTGACGTAGACGGCTTTGTCTTTTGGACGCGTCACCTAGCGCCTTTCGCAAATTTCCTCCCGCAGATTGCTGAGCGCGCCCCGTTCTACGTGCAGTATACGATCACTGGATATCCACGCTCCCTCGAGCGCAGCGTCGTTACGGCGGAACGAGCGGTCACCGATCTCAGAGACCTAGCGGAACGGTTCGGGCCTCGAGCGGCCGTATGGCGCTACGATCCGATCGTGCTCACAACGCTCACGCCAGCCAAATGGCATTTGGAGAACTTCACAAGCATCGCACGGCGTCTCGAAGGTCTTGTCGACGAGGCGTCTGTTTCCCTCGTGCAGCCTTATCGCAAGACCAAACGGAACCTAGTTCGTGCGGCGGACGCCGGTGGTTTTGTGTGGAGCGCAGTATCACCCGAAGCCATACGCGATACAGCGGCCACGTTGGCGGAGATTGCCGCACAACACGGCATGTCTCTCACGGTATGCAGCCAGCCAGGGCTTGTCGGTGGAACCGCTCGTCCCGCCGCCTGCATCGATGCGGCCCGCCTCACCGACATCGCCGGACACGTAATTACGTCCAAAGTGAAAGGCAATAGACCTCATTGCTTATGTCATGCGTCACGGGATATCGGCGCCTATGACACCTGCCCACACGGCTGCGTCTATTGCTACGCCGTTTCAGACCCAGCATCTGCAAAACAAAGCCACGGCGCGCACGCCCCCGGCGAGGTACGCCTTTAGATATTTGGGTGCTAATTTTTAGGCCGTGGTATCGACCGGGTCTACTTCCGACGGCGATTCTTCGGGCGCGCCGCCACCTTTCGAGACCGCCACCATCGCCGGGCGCAGCAGGCGATCATGAATTACGTATCCCGACTGCATCACCTCAGCCACCGTACCGGCCGGATAACCCGTATCTTCTTTCTCGTACATCGCCTGATGAAAGTTGTGATCGAACGGCTCGCCCAGCGGATCCAGCCGCGTAATGCCCTGCCGCTCGAACGCTGACAGCATTTCTTTTTCCACCATTTCGATGCCGAGCACAAGATTCTTCACCCCGGCATCGCCATCGCGCATCTCCTCAGTCACGGTCTCAAGCGCGCGGCCGAGATTGTCGGACACGTTGAGCAATTCCTTTGCGAGACCGCTTGCCGCATATTTCCGGGTATCCGCGACTTCGCGTGCGGCACGGCGGCGGGTATTCTCCAAATCGGCGAGCGCTCGTAAGAGTTTGTCCTTTAGATCGGCAGCGTCGTCTTCGGGTACTGCCTCCTCGACCGGTTCATCGGGCTCGGATTCAGTCTGACTTTCGTTCTCGGCGGCAGATTCAGCCGCTGCCTCTTCGGCGATCTGCTGCGCCTCTTCGGAAATCTGCACCTCCTCGACCGGCTCTCCCAAATGGGTCGATTCGGATTCGCGTTCTTCGCCAGTATCCGTCATGGTCAATTTATTCTCCTTAACCGAGTACGCGCCCGACAAGCTTGGCCGTGTAGTCGACCATGGGAATGATCCGGGCGTAATTCATGCGGGTCGGTCCGATCACGCCAATCGCGCCGACAATTTGTTCCTGATGATTTTGATAAGGCGCAATAATCATTGAGCAGCCGGATAATGAAAACAGCTCGTTCTCCGCGCCAATAAAAATCTGCACACCCTCTCCATTTTCCGTCACATCGAGCAGTCGTAGCAGTGATTCTTTCGTCTCCAGCGCCTCGAAGAGGCCTCGAATCCGTTCGAGGTCTGCAAGCCCTGTCACATCGTCGAGAAGTTTCGCTTGGCCGCGCACGATCAGGACGCCGCCGTCGGTATTGTCTTCAGACCAGGTCGCGAGACCAGCTTCGACCACCTGCTTCGTCAGTTCGTCGATCTTGGCGCGATGCGCGCCGATTTCAACATCGATTTCTCCACGGACCTCTGAAAGAGTCCGGCCGACCAATTTTGCGCTCAGGAAATTCGTTGCCTCAATGAGCTTCGAGACCGGAAGGTCGATAGGAATATAGATCACCCGGTTTTCAACCATCCCGCTTTCGCCAACCAACACCACGAGCGCGCGCCCCGGGCCGAGCGGCACAAATTCAATGTGCCGCAGGTTCCCCTCTTGAGTAGGCGCCATCACAAGGCCGGCGCAAGAGGAAAGACCCGACAGCATGTTTGTCGCCTCTTCGAGCACCTGCTGCGGGCTTCGGCCGGTCGCCGCGCATTGACTGTCGATATGCGTGCGTTCCTCTTCGGTGAGGTTGCCAACTTCGAGCAAGCCATCAACGAACATGCGCAATCCCGCTTCGGTCGGCAGCCGTCCCGCCGAGGTATGCGGTGAAAACAGAAGACCCATTTCTTCAAGATCGGACATCACATTGCGCACCGTCGCCGGCGACAACGGCAGTTCCAGACGCCGCGAAAGCGTTCGGGAGCCAATCGCGGATCCCGTCTCCGTATACGCCTCGACAATAAGGCGCATGATCTCGCGCGAGCGTTGGTTGATCTCAGTTATCATGATGACCGGAATGTAGTGAGCCTCCCGTTGAGCGTCAATGAGACCGCCAACTGTCCAACTGTTGCGGCATCGCTGGACGTCTTTGGCAGCAATCGTTAGCTTGCGCCGAAACTTAAGGAGACCACGCTAATGCGACCTTCGGGCCGAGCCATTAACGAACTGCGCGCCGTCGCGCTGGAGATAGATTTCTCAAAGTATGCGGAAGGGTCCTGCCTAGCGAAGTTTGGCGATACTCATGTCCTATGCACGGCGAGCGTTGAAGATTCGGTGCCTCCGTTCATACGCAACAGCGGCCGGGGCTGGGTGACCGCCGAATACGGCATGCTGCCACGGGCGACAAATACACGGAACGACCGAAAACGCACCATGAACACCGGCCGGACGCAGGAGATCCAACGACTGATCGGCCGGAGCCTGCGCGCCGTCACGGATATGGAAGGCTTTGGCGAACGCCAGGTCCGCATCGACTGCGACGTATTGCAGGCGGATGGTGGCACGCGTACTGCTGCCATTACCGGTGGATTCGTCGCCCTGCACCTCGCTTTCCAGCATCTGCAACGGATCGGCGTGGTTGAAACGATACCACTGACGGACAGTGTCGCGGCGATCTCTTGCGGGTTATGGGAGGGCGAACCCGTTCTGGACCTAGATTATGCAGAGGATTCGACGGCGCAGGCAGACGCTAATTTCGTCCTGACAGGTGCCGGCGGGATCGTCGAAGTGCAGGGAACAGCAGAAGGCGACCCGTTTTCGCGTGCTCAGTTCGACGCGCTACTATCGCTGGCGGCGGACGGGATCGAGCAACTTGTTGCCATGCAGAAATCCGCTATCGGATTTTAGTTCAAATGACACGCCGCTTTTCCGAAGACTGTCTGGTCATCGCCAGCCACAACGCCGGCAAGGTTCGCGAAATCGAAGTCCTGTTGCAGCCTTTCGGTGTCACCGTGCGTTCGGCCGGCGAACTGGGGCTTCCGGAGCCAGAAGAAACCGGAGATACCTTCACCGCCAATGCCGTGCTCAAAGCTGAGGCCGCCGCGATGACGTCAAAACTGCCGGCGCTGTCCGACGACTCCGGCCTTGCCGTCGATGCATTAGACAGCGCACCCGGTATCTATTCGGCGCGCTGGGGTGGTCCCAAAAAGGACTTCGGCGCGGCCATGCGAAAGGTCGAAGGCAAGCTGGCC
>DJKK01000012.1 GCA_002434595.1 Alphaproteobacteria bacterium UBA6544
ATGAACGTGAACGGTGCTCGAATGTCTTCAGTCGCCGTGCAGGCCTGTCCTGCAAGCGCCTTAACTTTGCCGGCTATGATAGAAAATTTCTTACCGTGGTCACCCACCTGTGCTGCTTCAATCGTCGCGTTCAATGCGAGCAGATTGGTCTGGCTCGCCACTTTCTCTAACAAGCAGTCTTTTTGAACGAGAAACCAATGTTCAACAAACGATTCCCAACCAAAATACGCGAGATTTCTGGCAATTCGGGACCTGTTTATTACCGTTTACCAGATCACAATCTTAAGATCCCGATGGCGGAGTCAAGGATAGGTACGTCTTGTCGCGACGGCGGGAATGGCTACCTGTCTGGCAGAGGAGAATTGACCTGTGAATTACCGCCATATTCAAGTCAGCCCCATCGCCGGGGCAATTGGTGCGGAAATCGCGGGGATCAATCTGACCGGAAACCTTCCGGAAGACACGATCGCTGAAGTGCGGGCGGCCCTTCTCGAGCATCTCGTGATCTTCCTGCGCGACCAGGATATTTCGGACGAAGACCTTGCGCGGTTTGGCCGGCAATTCGGTGAGTTGGCCCCTTGCCGCCACATCGGCGATTCCCCGGAAAGTTTCCGGTGCTTCTAGTGGTCGACAAGAAACCGGATGACAAGCTGAACTTCGGTTGGGAGTGGCACTCCGATACCACGCATCTTGAGGTGCGCTCGCTTGGCTCGATACTGGTGGCGAAAATCGTCCCGCCGAGCGGCGGATATACGCTCTTTGCCAACCAATACATGGCTTATGAGTGGTTGTCCGACGGCATGAAACAGATGCTTGAGGGGCTCCGGGCCGTGCATTCTAACGGCCGCATCCTGCGGACTCTGGCGGAAGGCGCAACGCCGCCGCACGGTACCGAGGCGGCATCGGCCGGTTGGTCGGAAATGTGGGCGACGCATCCTGTCGTGCGCACCCATCCCGAGACGGGTCGAAAGGCCCTCTTGATGCATACCGAACGGTTCGAGGATATGACGATCGAAGAGAGCCAACCCTTGCTCCGCTTCCTCTACGAGCGGTCGACGCGTCCAGAATTGGCCTGTCGTTTCCAATGGCGGGTTGGGTCAATTGCGTTCTGGGACAACAGGTCGTGTCAGCATCTGGCACTCAACGATTATCCGGGCCATAGGCGTCTCATGCATCGGGTGCAGGTGAAGGGTACTCCACCTGTGTTGAATTAATCAGAAAATAGAAGAGGCATGTAATGTTCGAAGCTGACGCCGATACCCAACGCATGATCGATTGGGCCGCTGCAGCGGGCCTACCACCGCTTGATTCACTACCGCCGGAAGCTGCGCGTGCTCAATCTGCCGCGGGTACGGCAAAGACCGCGCTTGAACTTGCACCTGTCGCCAAAGTGGACAATCTCGACATTGAAGGGCCGGGCGATTCTCTTGCGGTGCGCATTTATCACCCCAAGGATGCCCCCGAGGGGCCGCTGCCGATTATCCTCTACTATCACGGTGGGGGTTTCGTCATCGGCAGTATAGATACGCATGATTCCATTCCGAGGGTATTGGCAAATCATTCCAGCGCCATCGTAGTTTCCGTGGATTATCGCCTCGCCCCGGAGCACCGTTATCCGGCGGCCGTCGATGACGCGGAAGCCGCCGTACTGTGGGCGCACGAGCATGGCGCGGCAATGGGAGGTGATCCGACACGATTGGCCGTGGCGGGCGACAGCGCCGGTGGAAATCTGGCCGCCGTTGCAGCACTTCGGGTTCGCGATTCCGTTGGTTCGGCGCTTGTGGCGCAAGCGCTCCTTTATCCTGTCACCGATCATGCGACGCTTGATCGTCATGCGTCACGACAGGACCATGCGGAGACATTCCCAATTCGCAAACCGCTCATGGCGTGGTTCCACAATCACTATTTCGGGCACGACGAGCCGATGGATGAGCCCGATGCATCGCCGCTTCATCATCCTGACTTGAGCGGCGCGGCGCCGGCCTACGTGATGACAGCAGGCCTCGATCCACTGATGGACGAAGGTAAGGCCTATGCCGATGCCTTGCAGGCGGCTGGTGTCGATGTTGAATACAGCTGTTGGGAGACGACGATCCACGGGTTCCTGCAGATGGGACAGGTGATACCCGCGGCGGAAGATGCGCTAATTGAAGCGGCTGTTTTCATGAAGCGACGTTTTGCGGGCTGACGGCGTTGGGGAGCGGGCGGATTGTCGGAAAGACGGCGCTTGTTACGGGCGGCGCATCGGGTATAGGTGCTGCGATTGCAGCGGAGCTCGGTTGTGAAGGTGCGAGCGTTTTCGTCACAGACCTCAACGAGGCGGCGGGTACCGCCGTCGCGGCGGACCTTACAGGCGGCCGGTTTCTGCGCCATGACGTGACAAACGAGGAGGATTGGCGCGAGGTCATCGCAGCAGTGGAGGGCTCACACGACGGTCTCGATATCCTCGTGAACAATGCCGGCGTGATGCCGGCGCTGAAAACCATCGAGGAGACGGACTACGATGAATGGAGGCGCGTCATGGCCGTCAATATGGATGGTGTTTTCCTTGGCGTAAAACACGGTATCGGTGCGATGAAGGCGCGGGGCGGCGCGATCGTCAACATTTCCTCCATTATGGGTTTGGTTGGTGAAGCCGTCGTCGGCGCTTATAGCGCATCCAAGGGCGGCGTTCGGCTCTTCACGAAATCCGCGGCGGTCGAGTGCGCCAATCTGGGCTACCCGATACGCATCAACTCCGTGCACCCTGGGTATATCGACGGTGGCATGTTCGGCGCGATGGCGGATACCTTCGGTGTGGAAGGGCTTCGCGAACGTTTCGCGGGCAAGACGCCGATGCGACGTCTCGGAAAACCGGAAGAGATCGCCAAAGGTGTGCTGTTTCTGGTCTCGGACGACCCGAGTTTCTCGACCGGATCGGAACTAGTCCTTGATGGCGGCTATACGGCCCGATAATGGGAAAACCGCAAAGTAGGACGGCGCCGGACTTGCTGGACGAAATCGCGGCTCGTGAGGCGGACCGCATCTTTCTGATTGATGGTGAAACGCGCCTTACGTATCGCGAGTTCCGTGAAGGGGTCCGCGCATGCGCAAAGGGTTTCCTCGCGATGGGCGTGCGCAAGGGCGGGCGCGTTGCGATCCTGATGGGAAATCGGACAGAGTGGTTGACCGGTTATTTCGCGGCGATGGCAATCGGAGCCGAGGTGGTGGCGCTGAACACGATGGCCACGGCGCGTGAGCTTGCCTACCAGTTGAAACATTCTGAAGTCGCTTTGCTGATTTTTGAGCCGCAATTCCGCGATCGGGAGTTCGTCGAACTTTTGGCGGAGGCGGCGCGCGATCATGGGCTGGATCCCTTGCCGAAATACCTGCCAGTGGACGCCACACCGCCCGGCGCGATGCAGTTTGCTGAGTTGCCCAATCATGGTGAGGTGATCTCCGAGGCTGTGCTCGCCGAAGCGCAGGCTTCGGTCGGGCCCGACGATACCGCGTGCATTCTGTATACGTCCGGCTCCACGGCGCTTCCTAAGGGGGTGCCGCTGCATCATTCAGGTTTGATCGACAATATGTGGTCAATTGGCGAACGCCAGCATTTGACCGCGGACGACAGATTGTGGCTTGGGGTTTCCCTGTTCTGGTCCTATGCGTGTGTGAACGCGCTCTTCACTGTGTTGACGCATGGCGGCTCTATTGTCCTACAGCACCATTTCGAACCGGGGGAGGCCTTACGCTTGATCGAGCAGGAGCGGTGCACCGTCTATTATGGGACGCCAGCCTTGGCCCGCCCCATGTGGGAACATGCGGATAGATCCTCGCGCGACCTTTCGTCCCTTAGAACCGGTGCGACGATCGGGACGCCCGATCAAGTTCAAACCGTTATCGACCTTGGCGTCCACGAAATTTGCAATGTGTACGGCCTGACCGAGGCCTATGGTAATTCCTGTGTGATCGATTGTCGGGAACCGCTTGAGCGTCGACTGAACTCGTCTGGGCCGGCGCTCGACGGGGTGGAGATTAGAATCGTCGATAGCGAAACGGAAAGCGTTTTGCCGTCGGGTGAGATGGGAGAGGTGCGGGTGCGTGGGCATCTGACCAAAGGTTATTTAAACGAACCGGAGAAAACCTCTGAATCTCTCGATGCCGACGGATTTCTCCGCACGGGAGATTTGGGAACGATGGATCAAGATGGGTTCCTGACCTACCGTGGACGTTTGAAGGAAATGGTCAAAACTGGCGGGATCAACGTGGCGCCGGCGGAGATTGAGGCGGTATATGCGTTGCATCCGGAAATCGAGCAAATCTATGTGACCGGCATTCCGGACGATCGTCTCGATGAAGCTTTGGCGGCGGTCATCGTGCCGGTCGATACAGCGCCGCTATCCGAAGAGCTTATCACCTTTGGCCGCGAGGCCCTCGCCGGATACAAGGTGCCGCGGCGATATCGCTTTGTCTCGGCGGATGAGTTGCCGTTAACAACGACGGGAAAGCTGCAACGCAACCGCCTCGCCGAGTTTTTTGCATAGGGTTCAATCGTAGACCGGTTTTCGCTTTTCCAGGAACGCGGTGACACCTTCCTTGAAATGCGGGCTTTCACGCACCGCGTCCCCCAGTTTCTGATCCAATTCTTCTTGAGTAAGCGCATGCTCCGCGATCTCGGTACTAATCTTCCGCTTTACGGCCTGTACCGCGGAGGGACTGTTCGCGGCGATCGTCTCCGCCATCGCCAGCGTTGTTTCTATCAAGCGGTCCGCTGGAACAATTTCGTTTATCAGGTCGATGCCGAGTGCGGCTTCGGCATCGATTAGTTCAGCGCCCAGCAGCAGTTTCATCGCGTGTACGTAGCCGATCTGGTGAACCAGTTTCACTGTCGCGCCACCGAATGGATAGATGGAAAGACGTACTTCCGGCAGGCCGAAACGGGCATGCGGCGCCGCAAAGCGGATATCCGATGCCAGCATCAACTCTACCCCACCTGCGACGCAGTCTCCGTTCACGGCGGCCACGATGGGCTTTGGGAAGACATGGGTCTTGAGTAAGGCCTTGTTGATGCGCGTAGCGAGTTCCGGGGCAGAGCTGAGGTCCCCGCTCACATCGGCGCCGGAACAGAACCCGCGATCCCCTGCACCGGTTATGACCACGCAACGATGCGCTGAAACCGCCAAGTCGTCCCATAAGTCCGCGAGCTCCATCAGCATCTGCCGCGTCATGGCATTCCGCCGGGCTTCGTTGACGAGTGTTATGACCGCGATGTGTTTACCGTGGTCCTCTACTTTCAGTTCGGCCATGCGGTGTTCCCGATATTGGCAATTTTATCCGCCAAATTTTATTTTGGCGCGACGCGACGGCTTTCGAATGAATTCGTTAAGTATATGTTTCATAGGGAAAGTAGAATTCTCTGCGTGCGTTCGTAGCGGCTCTGCTAAAGAACAAAAAGACGGCAAGACAGCGCATGCAGGTCGCGAGCGGGTGGCCAACGGACATTGATTCAGTGATTGACGAGATTGTAACGTATTGACGATCATTGAATCATCCCTCCGTTCTGCAGAATCGACATGAGATCAACCCGATCCAGTTTCCGAGACACTGATCCGGAATTTCACTTTTGGACGTAGAACGCTATCCCTTGCGATTCCGATTTCGACTCCTTGGTGATGATCTTGTCGACCATCACGGCGCCAATCTGACTGGGTGGTGGATGGATGACGTTTTTCCTCACTTCCCGGGAACTCGGACGGAACTCGATTTGATCGCGACCGCTGAAAGCCAAGCGCCGGTCTATCGTAGGGGCAAGCCTCTGATGACCTATGAGAAGGCTTTCGTTGAAATTGAGCGGATCCTGTTGCCGTTTAGTAACGGCGGCGCTTAGAACGAATTGATCTTGATATTTTCGATCTTCCATTGAGCATTGGGCTCGCTAGAATAGCCTGGCATTGGCGATTTCTGCGCCTCCCTTCATAGACCACAGCTTCGACCAGACGATGTCCGCCGTGACACGGCCCATCCCGACCGAAGTATCGAACCCGAAATCCGTGCCGGCCTGGATGCGAGCGGGGTCGCCAACCATTTCCGCGGCTCGTTCCAGGCGGTCCGCGACGACTTTGGGATGTTCGACGAAATTGGTCAGGGTGTCGATCACGCCGACGATGAGCGCCTGGTCTGGACGAAGCGATGCTTCCCGGAACAGCTTAATTTCATGCTGATGGCGCGGGTTCGCAAAAGGCAGCAGGAAAGCGCCGACATCCGCTTGGAGAATTGCGGGCAGAATATCCTTCAAGGCGATGTCCCTATCGTGCGGTGATTCGTAGTTGCCCCAGCATACGTGAAGGCGGACGCGGTCACGCGGCACATTCCGAATGGCGTCATTGATCCGCGCGATGACGCGTTCGACGAAGGCGACAAAATCCCCAATCGGTCTGTCGGCGTATGACAGGTGACGTTCCAGGGCCAGGTCCGGGGCGTCGATCTGGAGCAGGTATCCGTGTCGATGTGCGGCTTCGTATTCGACACGCAGGGCCTCCGCGAGCGCATCGAGGTATGCGTCATCATCCGGATAGTGCGCGTTCTTCATGGCGGCCGCGACGATTCCGAGCGACGGGGCCGTCATGAACGCATCCGTAAATCTGCCGTCCACCGTATTCAAGGCGGCGGCGAAGGTCGAAAGTTCCACTTCGTTCGCATCGGTATCCGCGTACGTAACCGCTCCCGTCGCCATCGGCGGGGTGAAATTGCTGACTGCGGTATCCACCGCGATTTGCTGGCGCCGTCGTTCTGCATACTCGGGATAAGCGTTCAGTTCGCCGCCATGGGGGCGTTTCCATTTCCCCGAGAACCCGGTCATGCGTCGCTGGACTTAGAGAAAGAATGCTTACCGCAGTTGCTCGCCGTGACTGGGAATATCGATGCCGGCCTCGCGCTGCTTCTCCACGACCCACCGGGTTGCAGCTTCGCCTTCGCGGACAAGCTCCGCTTCATCGATTTTCTCTCCTTTTGCCCGTGCTGCGTAAAGCTCGACGAGGCGTGCCGGACGCGGCAGACTGCCCGCGTGTGTGGTGAGAATGCGTTTGTCGGTCATAACCCGACCTCCCGTCTGTTTGTCGGCTCAATTGGCGTGGTGGTGTGGGGCGGCAACGTGTTGGCGCGCTCTATATAGCTTTTCAGGCAATCTGAACCGGAAAGGATACAAGATCATGGCAAAGAAGACGCCCTACGAAATGGTGCCTCAACTGGGAAAGCTCCGCGATGAGGTGCTGTTCGGCGACGTCTGGGAACAACCGGAACTTTCGAAACGCGATCGCAGTCTTGTGACGATCTCCGTGCTGACCGCGCTCTATCGCACGGACGAGCTGCGCGGTCACATGAAGCGTGCCCTCGACAACGGCGTCACCAAGGATGAAATCCGAGGTATGATTACGCATCTCGCCTTCTATGCGGGTTGGCCGACAGCGGTGAATGCCGGGCGGATTGCCGTGGAAGTCTTCGACGAGGATTGAGCGGTGGAGACCTATCGGCACATCGACGTACGCCCGGTCTCGGGTGCGCTTGGTGCCGAGATTCGAGGTGTCGATTTGAAGGCGCCCGGCGAGGCGGCGTGGAACGAGATTCGCGCCGCCTTCCTCGACAGGCTCGTCCTGTTTTTTCCCGATCAGCAGCTGGAGCCGAAGGAAATGGCGGCCGCGGGCGCACAATTCGGACAGCCTGACCATTATCCCTTCATCGAAGGGCTGCCCGAGGAACCCTACGTCATTCCTCTGATTAAGGAGGCCGACGAGCGCAAGAACTTCGGTGAGGGCTGGCATTCCGACACCACCTATACTGAGAAGCCGCCGAAAGCGACGTGCCTTTACTCCGTCGATCTCCCGGAAATCGGTGGCGATACGCTGTTTGCGAATATGTACCTCGCTTACGACGCCTTATCGGATGGGATGAAGGCTTTGTTGGCGCCCTTGAAGGCGGTGAACAGCGCGGCGGCACGGAAGGACGGTGGTCGCGCCTCCGGAAATAATTATCAGAGCGTAAAACTGATCAACCGCGACCAAGACCTGGAGGGAATTCATCCCGTGGTACGGACCCACCCTGAAACGGGGCGCAAAGCACTTTATGTTAATGCCTTGCACACAATGCGTTTCGAGGGGTGGACGGAGGCAGAAAGCAAACCCGTCCTCAAGTTCCTTTACGAACACAATCAGCGGCCCGAATTTTCCTGCCGCCATAGCTGGTCGGTCGGCACGTTTGCGATCTGGGACAATCGCGCCGCGCAGCACTTTGCCCTGAATGATTATCACGGCCAGCGGCGCGAAATGCGGCGGATGTCGATCGCGGGAGATGTCCCGGTTTAACTCTCGTCTATTTTCTAGGTAACAGGTGCAGTCCGGTACTCGACGACCGGCGTATAGAGCGGCCGAATGTAAACCTCTGCACCGGCTTCGACGCCGAGCAATCGAAGGCCGAGCCCGTCCAATGGCGTCGTACCCTGCACGACGGTATCGTCAGAGACGACCCATCCGCGAAGCGGCGCGCCAACCTCATCCAGTAGTTCGATTTTCTGGTCCGGTGCAAGGTCGTGTGCCGCCAGATCCGCTGGATGCAGGCGAATGGTCCGCCGACGGCTTGGGCCGGACGCGACATAGGGATCGTTCTCGTCGCTTATCGCACGAAGCCGCGGCCGCGCCGCGGATAGGGCAGTCCGGTGCGACGCCGTTCCTTCGATGTCGATAGTGCCATCGTTGTCGAAGCGGACGCCGTAGATCGTCTCTGCTATTTCCTGTGAGACGAGGTCATTTTCGACATCGCGGTGGACTTCTTCCGGATCGCGACGCAATGGGTCGCCATAGCCGCCGCCTGCCGCCGATTGGAGAATAACGGTATCGCCCTCGGTCAATGGGTGTCCCCCAACCTTGCCCGGGGACGCGAAGCGATGTTCGGTCTCATCTGCATTGATGACATAACTGTCGACTGGAGCACCGGTCTCACCGCCATGAACCCCAAAGGGCGGCATGATGGCGCCGTCCGACAGCAGCGAATAGGCGGCCGTGCCCCGGGTGAGGCGCAAGGCCCGCCGCATGCCGAGGCCGCCGCGTCGCTCGCCCGGCCCACCCGAATCGAGCCCGAGCTGCGTCCATTCGATGTGGAGCGGAAACCGGCTTTCCAGCACTTCGGTCGGTTGTACGGTGGTCAGGTCGCCCCAGTCGATCGCGGCCATCGCGCTCGGACCATCGGCTTCAAGGAACCCGCCGTTGCCGCCGCATGCCCATTCGTAATGCACGAACTCTGCATTGGTGGCGGGATCGACGCCGCCGATTAGATTGTGGAACGATGTCCGGTGGATATCCGCTGAGACCAGTTCGGGGCAGGCCCGGGAAAGAGCGCCCAGCATCGTCGCGATGACGCGTTTGCGAATTTCGCCGTGGGAGCCGGCGGGAGCCGGATGGCCGACATTGACGATCGTGCGTTCGGGTGCCACCACCGTGACCGGTCTGAAAGATCCGTGGTTGAGCGCGTGGGCGGGATCGAGCGTCGACTTGAGCGCGATGTAGACAGAGGCGGCCGTGACCGCGAGCGTCGAGTTTACCGGGGCGGGAACCTGGGGAGACGCACCGGTCAGGTCCGCCGTCATCTCTTCGCCGGCGATCGTTAGGTTCAACGGCAGAAGCAAGGGTTCGAAACCTTGCGCACTAAAAGTCTCCAGGTAATCCTCGTAGTAGTACTCGCCGTCGGGCAGGGCCGCGATATTCGCCCGCATGCGGGCTTCGGAACGCGCGAGATTGAGCCCAACGCAATCGAGCAACACCTGAATCGAATAGCGCGCTGTCAGCTCGCGCAGACGGCGCTCGGCGGTCCTGCAGGCGGCGAGACTCGAATTGAAATCGCCGAGCCGCTCCTCGCGCACCCGCATATTGGAGAGCAAGACTTCCATCAGCGGTTTGTTGATCTCGCCGCGTTCGACGATTTTGACCGGCGGAATCCGCATACCCTCTTGGTAAATCTCCGTCGCAGTGCCGGACATCGAACCCGGAACCGCGCCACCGACATCGGCCCAGTGTTCGCGCACGGCTGGAAAGAATACCAACTCGCCGTCTTCGAAAACGGGATAAATGATCGTGACGTCGTTGAGGTGGGTGCCGCCGCGATACGGGTCGTTCATCAAAATGATGTCACCCGGCTCGAGGTCGCCGCCTAATTCGTCGAGCGCGCTTTCGACGGACCAGGGCAGCGGCACCACATGTGAGCCGATGTCTTCGGATTGCGCCACCACCTGGCCCTTGGCGTCGAACAGGCCGCACGAGAAATCTCGTGCCTCATAGATCGCGACGGATCGTGCCGTGCGGAACACGGTGGCCCGCATCTCGCGGACAACGGAAATCAATCCCTCGGTGACCACCTCCAGCGTGATCGGGTCGATTTCAGCCATGGCCGTTCCTTTTCAGAACGAGGATGCCCCGCCTGTCGAGCGTAGCGGAAAATTGCGGTGGCACCACCGTGGTTGCGCCCTCTTCCTCAATGATGGCCGGCCCTTCTATCGTGAGATTGGCAGGGAGCCGGTCGCGCTGCAGGATTGGAGTGTCAATGAAGGCGCCGTCGAACGAAATTTGGCGGGTTGCGCTAGGTGTTGCGTCGCCAGTATCCGGGCGTTCCGGCAATGCGATCGGCGCCGATCCACCAAATCCGACAACGCGGAAGGAAACGATTTCTGACGGCGCCGTGTCGCTCTGCGCGTAGCGCTCCTCATAGACCGCCTGGAACGCTTCGGCGATCTCTTCAATGTTCGCCGGCGTCTCCGGCATTTCCGTCGTGAGTTCGAAGGCTTGCCCGACGAACCGCATGTCGAGGAATACCTGGAGGCGAATGTCGTCGTCTGCGAACCCGTCGCTTCGCAGCCTTGCGCGCGCTTCTTCCCGCAAGGGTGCGATGATCCCCTGCAGGTCTTCGAGCGTGGTCTCGGCAAGCCTGGTGAGCCGTGTTCGCGTGATGTCGTATCGCGTGTCCGCCGTTAGGAGACCGTATGCGGAAAACGCTCCCGGCATCGGTGGGATGACGATTTCGGTGATACCCAGCTCTTCAGCGATGTCGGCGGCATGCAGCGGGCCGGCACCGCCATAGGCGAAGAGTGTGAAGTCGCGGGGATCGAGGCCGCGCATCACGGAGATTTCCTTGACGGTCGCGGTCATTCGTGCGACGGCGAGACGCACGATACCTTCGGCTGTTCGCTCCGCCGTCAATCCCAGCTCATCGCCGAGCGTTGTTACGGCGGCCCGCGCTGCGCCCTCGTCGAGTTCGATTTCACCGCCGAGCGCCAGGTCCGGCCGAAACCTGCCGAGAACGACATTGGCATCGGTAACCGTGGGCTCCGTCCCGCCGCGTCCGTAGCAGGCGGGGCCGGGCAGGGCGCCCGCCGATCGCGGCCCGACATTCAGGAACTTG
>DJKK01000283.1:0-3563 GCA_002434595.1 Alphaproteobacteria bacterium UBA6544
GAAAAGTTTCTCAATCCGGTCTGTCAGAACATCCGGATTTGCGATTTCTGGCAGCTCGACAACAAAAGTATCGAAATCGTCATGCTCGTGATCATCGGACCCGTCATGATGTGACGGCCTTGCCTCAAGGTCGTTTTCCGCAGCGGCCACGAGACCAAGCAAGACATCCGCGTCAATAGCGGCATGGCTCGTCTGGATCAGTTTGACCGACGTCCGCAATTTGGTGCGCAATCCGGTCGTTGTCCTTTCGAGCGAGTCGGCTGACATCTCGTCCGTCTTGTTGACGATTACGAGGTCGGCGCAGTTAACCTGGTCCTCGAAAACTTCCTCAAGCGGGCTTTCGTGATCGAGGGCTTCGTCCGCCTCTCGCCGTTCTTGGACGGCATCCGGATCAGCGGCGAAGACGCCGGCGTCCACGGCCGGGCCGTCGACCACGGCGACAATTCCGTCGACGGTTAGCCGAGTCCTGATTTCAGGCCAACCGAACGCACGTATCAGGGGTTTCGGCAGTGCGAGACCAGACGTTTCGATTACGATATGATCGGGTTGCGGGTTGCGTGCCAGAATCCTCTCGATGGTTGGCACGAAATCGTCCGCAACCGTGCAGCAGAGGCAGCCATTCGCGAGCTCTACAATATCCTCTTCACCGCAATCTTCATTGCCACAAGCCTTTAGGACCTCGCCGTCAACGCCGATGTCCCCGAACTCATTGATGATCAACGCCAATCGTTTGCCATTTGCCGTTTCCAGCAAATGCCGGATCAAGGTGGTTTTGCCCGCGCCCAGAAACCCGGTAACGACGGTGGTGGGAATTTTGCGGTGTTCCGACATTCTTGTTCCTTCGAAAAGTGGTTAGTTGGCCTGGGTCAATGACATTGGTAGGCCGGCAACCATAAGAACGACGCGGTCGGCCGCACGCGCAACGGATTGATGAAGTTTTCCAGCATGGTCGCGGAAAGCGCGGGCGAGGTCGTTCGCCGGCACGATCCCAAGGCCGACTTCGTTGGTGACGAATACGACGGGGGACGGGAGGCTGGGCAGCACGGAAACCAGTCGCTCGGTCTCCGCGTCGATGTCACGGGATAAGGTCATCAGGTTGCTAAGCCAAAGCGTCAAGCAATCAACCAGGATAGCCTTGTCTGATGCCGAATGGTGCGACAGCGCTTGGGCGAGATCGAGTGGCTCTTCAATCGTTGTCCAGGCGTCTCCCCGTCTCTCGCGATGTGCGCGCACGCGTTCAGACATTTCGTCATCACCGGACGTCGCGGTCGCCAGATAGACTGGTGCTAGGCCAGATCCTGCGACCAAGCCCTCTGCATAAGCGCTTTTTCCAGAACGCGCGCCGCCAAGAACTAACGTGACCGGCGGAAAAGAATTCGTAGTCGACACCGTGGCGCCCTCCCTCCGAGGCATGGTGTTTCTCCAATGTCGATAGAAGTATCCTGGCTTCGGATCACTGTTCGTGGCGCCTTCCCGGCGGACGTCCGCCAGTGGCATTTGCCACGATCTTACCGTTCACAGTTGCGGGGGCAGCGCCGGATTACCTCGGAAGAGGGCACCGGCTTCCTTCCCTTCGACCATACGATGCTAACACGGAGATTTCATGCGAGCTAGCCAGATTCGTGTCAGTCCGGGGCCGCTGCGCCGGAAACACCCGCTTCCTCGAAAGTCGCCATGCCCGTATGGGCTGCGATTGCAGCGCGGAGGATCGAAAGTGCGACCACCGCTCCGGACGCCTCGCCCAACCGCATGTCGAGATCGAGCAACGCGCGCATATCAAGCGCCTGAAGCAGGCGTCGGTGACCAAGTTCGGCCGAGAGATGGGATATCTGGCAGTGATCGAGAGCGACAGGATCGATAGCGTTCAGTACGGCTGCGGATGCGCATGAAACGAATCCGTCGAGCAAGACGGGAATGCCTTGCATACGGGCCTCGAGGCACGCGCCGGCAATGGCTGCAAGCTCGCGTCCGCCGACGCGGCGCAATGCTTCGAAGGGATCGGCAAGGTGTCCTCCATGAAACTGATATGCGGTTTCGACCATTTTGCGTTTACGCTCAATACCCGCGGCATCAACGCCGGTTCCTGGGCCCACCCAATCTTCCGCTTTGCCGCCAAACAGCGATCGGGCAAGTATCGCGGCGGAGGTGGTATTGCCAATCCCCATTTCACCGAGCAATAGGATATCCGCGTCCCGGGGAACAGCATCACGACCAATCGTAACCGCCGCGTCAAATTCCGCTTGGGTCATAGCCGGGGCTTGCGTGAAGTCGGCCGTCGGTCGATCGAGTTTGATGGGGATGACGGACAACTTCGCGCCAATGTCGTTGCAAAGTGCATTGATGGCGGCGCCACCGGTCTCGAAGTTGGCGACCATTTGGGCGGTGACCTCCGGCGGGTAGGCGGAAACGCCGTTGGCGGCGACACCGTGATTTCCGGCAAAGACGATCACGTGCGACGCCGCCACGGTTGGCGGGTGTTTCCCCTGCCAAGCGGCAAGCCAGCAGGCGAGTTCTTCAAGCCGACCGAGGGATTTCGCGGGTTTTGTCAGCTCTGCCTGACGTGCTGCCGCCGCTTGCGCCGCTTCTATATTGGGCGCCGGCAAATTCCGAATTGCCTGTTTCAGCCAGTCCACGTTCCCGTCTTCCTTGTTGCTCGACTGTCGATGGTTCGCTAAGTCAATTTCCTTGTGTCGCAACATCGGAAAGCTAGCCAGAGGTGTCCAGCGAGATCGAATGGAATCCCGGAACGGCGCTGCGTATCGCCGCGACGTTCCTGACCCGTGTTCCACTGGGTGGTTTCCATACCGCATCTACCCCACTATCCGCAACGGTTTGGGTGTTTCCCGTTGTTGGCGCCTTAGTCGGATTGGTCGGCGGGCTGATGTTTACTGCTTTCGATTGGGCCGGTGCGCCGGTTTGGATATCAGCGATCGCGGCTATATCGGCTATGTACGCGTTGACGGGAGGCTTGCACGAAGACGGTCTCGCCGATGTGGCAGATGGCTTTGGCGGCGGCATTAGTCGAGACCGGAAACTTGCGATCATGCGTGACAGCCGAATCGGCACCTACGGTGTATCGGCCCTGATTTTCTCCATCGGGTTCCGGGTCGCGGCGCTCACCAGTATTGCGGAGTCCGGTTTTACGGTGTCTGCGTTAATTCTCGCTGGGGCGATTTCGCGTTCTGCGATCGGACCCGTTATGGCGTTACTTCCGCAAGCGCGGCTGGATGGTCTGTCAGCCGTCGCGGGTCAACCGCGATCTTCGCAGGCTTGGCTTGGCGTGGCTATCGCCTTTGCAATCGCTTGGGGTTTTGCAGAGCTATCGGATGTTTTAGTTGCGATCTGTGTGACCGCTGTTGTCGTCACTGCAGTCGCGACGATTGCAAAACGTCAAATCGGTGGTCAGACGGGCGATGTGCTCGGCGCGGTAGCTCAGGTCGCGGAAGTCGCGGTCTTCGTAACGCTCAGCGCTCGATAAGAAAGTCCTCGACCGCTCTCCGAGATTCCCAGTCGGCGGTTTCCAGGCTTGGGCGATCTTCCACGTCACGCGGATAGCCAACATA
>DJKK01000283.1:3897-11096 GCA_002434595.1 Alphaproteobacteria bacterium UBA6544
AGGTAAGCGACAAAGCGCCAAGCCGTCGGAGTTTCCAGGGTTTTGTTTAGCGGTTCGGTCTCCGATATTAATATCTAATCCACACCTATCCGTTCGGCGCGCGCCGCAAGCCATAGTGTATGGACGGCGGCTACGGCGGAGTAAGTCAATGTTCCCGGCATCGTCTCCCAACCGAGCTGGCGGCCTTGGTCTATCTCCTGATCCGTGAAGGCGGCCAAATGCAGGTGCGCGTCATCCCGCTTAGTTTGAGAGAAGCGTATAACCGGGTGCCATCGCCTTCGTAAACGCGGAGCACGTGAGCATTGGCGCGTTCGAAATTATCGCGCATTGCGCGTCTTCCCGGTTCGGATTTAACGACGACGAAACGCCAAGGTTCGCTCAAACCTGCCGAAGGCGCTAGGCGATCAGCTTCAACCAGTCTCTGTGCGGTATCCGTTGGCAAGGGGTCGGTTTGAAATCGACGAACATCCCGCGGCCACCTAAGAAGGTCTTCGAGCTTCAAGCGGAAATCGGAGTCGAAATCCGGCGCCGGTTCGGCAAGTCGGATTGCAGGTTCTTGCGCCTTCTCGAGACCCTATCAGAGCAGTCCTGGCGGCGCGAGGTCTAGCTGTCCAGATAGGGTCGGTCGCCGCAAATCGTTGTCCGGTGCATGAGCCGGCGGCCATTTACCTCATCGAATGGCATCGCCTTGTGCATACTGGAGCGGTTGTCCCAGATCAGGACATCGCCTGGACGCCAACTATGGACATAGGTGAATGCGGGTCCTGTCGCGAATTCGCAGAGTTCATCAAGAATCGGCTGGCTCTCTTCTTCGCTCATGCCTTCAAAATTACGAATCCAGATCGGACTGAAGAAGGCAGCGCGGCGACCGGTTTCGGGGTGAGTACGCACACAGGGGTGAGAGATCGGTGGTGTGTCCGCAATCTGTTTCTCCGTAAGCGGCGGGCGGTGCGCGTTCCGTTTTACATGGTTCCAGGGGTAATCAAAGACGGCTTTCTGTCGGGTCAACCATTCGCGACGCTCCTCCGGCAGGGCGTCATGAACTTCGAACATGCTGACGAAGGCGGTCTCGCCACCCTCTTCGGTACATTCAAGGCAATGGAACACCGAACCGAGGCTTGGTTGTTCGATATAGGCGAGGTCGGAATGGTATTCTTTTGAGCCCCCGTAAGCACCGATATGTTTACCATTCTCTTTTATGTTCGAGACCACGAATATTTCCGGATGACCGTCGAGGCAGAAATCCTGCAGCACGTGCGCCTCGAGTTCTCCGAACCGGCAACTGAAGGCGATGTGAGATGTCGGCGTAAGATTCTGATTTCGAACGAGAAGCAGACTGCATTCCGAAAACTTGCGCCGCAAAATAGCAAAGGTGTCTACCGACACTGGTTGATTGATATCGAGGCCATGGACTTCGGCGCCCATGAAGGGCGCGAGATCGGAAAATTTAAGGTGTTCGTTCGATGACATATCGAAAACTCCAATGACTATTCTGTCGAATGACCTCGGTCCAATGCCTGACTTGGCAAGAATTCGGCTCATATTAAAGAAAAAATATTACGAAGGAATCTTATTGTGCCAGATACACCGATAGGCCCGCTCCAAGGTATTCGGGTCATAGATCTCACGACGGTCATGCTTGGCCCTTTCTGTACCCAGATCCTCGGCGAAATGGGTGCGGATGTCATCAAGATCGAACCGCCCGGCGGTGACATCGGACGCTGGACCGGGACTTATAAGACAAAGGGCATGTCTTCAGCCTATCTGATGAAGGGGCGCAACAAACGGAGCGTCGTGCTCGATCTGAAGAAGCAGGATGCGCGGGAGCCGCTCAAACGTCTTGTGCAGAGCGCAGACGTATTCGTTCACAATATCCGGCCACAGGCGGCCGCGCGGCTCGGCATCGACTATCAATCCATTTCCGCGTGGAAGCCGGACATCGTTTATGCGGCGGCAACGGGATACGGTGAAGACGGTCCCTTTGTCGACAAACCGGCATACGACGACCTTATCCAAGGTGCTTCCGGCTTGGCTTCGCTTTTCGGTTCCGTTACGGGTACGCCGCGATACGGACCGACCGTATTGGCCGACAAGACGACTGGATTGTTCCTGACCTATTCCATCTCCATGGCCCTGTTCCATCGCGAGCGCACGGGCGAGGGACAGAAGATTCACGTTCCGATGTATGAGGCCTTTGTGGGCTTCGTCATGAATGAACATATGCAGGGCCGCATGTATGATCCGCCTGTTGGCGAGGCGGGATATCGGCGGATGCTGACGCCACATCGTCGACCCTTCCCCACGTCGGATGGCTATGTTTGCGTACTTCCTTACAACGATAAGCATTGGGGACGATTCTTCACCGTCGCGGGCAAGCCGGAACTGGCAAAGGATCCGCGGTTTGCCGATCAGCCGTCGCGTTCGAAGAACATCGATGCGCTTTACGAAATCGTCACAGAGATTATGGCGCAACGCACGTCAGCCGACTGGCTGAAGGCGCTGGAAGAGGCCGATGTTCCCGTGATGCCGATGAACTCGCCGGAGGACCTGTTCGACTGCCCTCACCTCGAAGCAGTCGGGATGTTTCCCGAAGTTGATCACCCCACGGAGGGCAAGCTGCGGCATATCAAGGTGCCGGTCTCGTTTTCGAAAACGCCGGGGGGATATTACCGGCATCCCGAGAACTTGGGAGAGAGCACCCGCGAAGCACTTTCCGGTGTTGGATT
The DNA here is from genome assembly GCA_002434595.1 of Alphaproteobacteria bacterium UBA6544. Taxonomy (GTDB): domain Bacteria; phylum Pseudomonadota; class Alphaproteobacteria; order UBA8366; family UBA8366; genus UBA6544. The sequence continues at coordinate 6,624 of DJKK01000283.1, forward strand.
CAGCGATGATGAGATTGATGCCCTTATTGCCTCCGGTGCGGCGGTTCTACGGACTGACTAGGCAATATATATTTTAGCCTCATTATATCCGGAGATTTGGAGAATCTTGTCTAATGTTGAATCTACATGAGGTTACGGCGTGTTGAGAGCGTCTGGATGCGGGGTTCAACAATGTCTCGGTCGTCGCTTTATGGTCTTCGGGTCAATCTATTAAAAGGTGTCGTGCGGCGCATAACCACGTCGGCGTTTGACAGGCCAATCCGGGAAAGTGGCAGGTATGTCGCCCGCTATACGTGCCCTTTGCCGAAGCGCATGATTTAACGCACATCCAGAAACGCGATTCCCTGACTATCGCTATGCCGTTTCGCGGTTTCCGTCGCCGAGATAAGTGCGATCATGGCTTCCTCTGTTGCGATATTACTTTAACGTTGAAAGGAATTTTCCAACCGCATCGATGAAGCCGAGGGTGTTTTGGGAGTGTACGTTGTGGCCGCAATTCGGAACGGTAACGAGATTGCCTTTCGGCAAGGCGTCACGGAAGCGTTCGGCCGCATCGTCCGCCAGGATGTTCGAGTTTGCGCCGCGCACGATGAGCGCCGGCATCTCGAAACTCGCGAGGTCATCGAAAGAGATCGCATCCCGGTTTTCGTCATGTACCTCGATTTCGCCGCGCCAGCGGCGGTAATCGCATTTCGAGATGTACTTGCCGTCCGCACGCTCCAGCATGTTGTACTTCACCGTGCGCTCGATGTGCTCTCGGCTGCGATAGGGATCGTATTCGCGAACGTTGCGAATGAAATGTTCTAGGTCATCGAAGATTTCGTTTCGCTTGACGAAGTTGGAGATCGTCTTACGACCCGCCTCTATGGTCTCAGGCCCAACGTCGACGATGACGAGGGCTACTGGATAGTCAGGGTTCGTACGTGTCATGAGCAAGGTGTTCCGGCCGCCCATTGAATGCCCCATTATAATCGGGTTTTGCAGCCCGATCGCGGCGACAAAAGCCTGTGCGTCTTGTGCCATCGTGAGGTTCGAATAATCACCGTTCCGCGCCCACTCGCTATCGCCGTGACCGCGCTGATCGAGCGCGATGATGCGGTATTTTTGCGCGAGGTGCAGGCTGACGAGGTCCCACGAATGAGCGGATTGATGGCCGCCGTGCAGCAACAGAATCGGCTGTGCGTCCGGTGCGCCCCATTCAAGATAGTGGAACCGCTGGTGGCGTACCACGACATTGCTCGACCGGTATTGAATATCCGGTGAATGCGGTATCGATAGATCACAAGCACTCTCCAGCAAACTGGCAAACTCGCCGGTTTTCGTCATGTCGATGGGATCCACGCCATCGGCAAAGGCGTTCAAATAGAGACCGCGCTCGGTTATTGCGTCCTTCATATCGCCGCATGCCCTCTGCATAATTGCTGAGCCGTAACAAATAGGTCATGGCGCGGCGTCGAAAACCGCCACGAGGCTGGTATCCACCGAGCGTAAATGCATATTAGTCTCAATCACAGTCTCCACCCATCGACAACTCAGCGGCTTCAATGACGGATACCCTGCGCGTTGCCCATTGCTCCGACATACATCTGGACGGAGACCACTACCATCATGACCAGTATGTGAATGCGAGCGACTACTATCGTGAAATGTTCGATCGCGTGCTTGAACAGATGCGTACGCACGACCCGGATATAATGCTGCTGGCGGGAGACCTCTTCGATTCCAATCAAGCGACGACGGAAACTATTGAGTGGTCAATGGAACTGATCGCGGATCAGCCCTGTCCGGTGGCCATGATACCCGGCAATCATGATTGTCTTGTCGAGGGTGGCATCTATCAGCGCTACGACTTCAAGGCCATTCCGAACCTTACGTTCCTGACCGAGGAAGAGGGCGAGAGCGCATGGATCGAGGAACTCGGCGTGGCGGTGTGGGGTAAGGGAATGGTGGATCATTCGCCGAACTTCAGCCCGCTCGGTGGCTGTCCGTCCCGGCCCGATGATTGTGAATTCTATCTCGGCATGGGGCACGGCATTCACGTCCCACACGGCGAACCGTCGCACCGGTCCTCGCCGATCCATATGGGTGAAATCGAGGACAGTCCGTTCGACTACCTCGCACTTGGCCATCACCATGCGGCCATGAAGCTGGTGACGAACGACACGACTGCGGCCTATTGCGGATCGCCGACCGATACGGTGGGTGGGGCCGCGACCTATGCCGTCATCGAGATTGAAAAGAACAACGTCACGCGTCTCGAAATCCTCGCGATCCCAGGAACCGAGAGGGATTAGCCCGGCGCCGCACTTTGGCGTTTGCTTGCCAAGGCAGCACGGCCTTCCTACCATTTACCCGATACGAAACGTTTGAATTGGGACAGTGGGAGAGGGACATGAGCGCCGAGCCAGTCGAGAAAGATTTGAATCACGACATCGCAATCGCCAAGGCGGACAATCCGGTTATGGTGCCGGGGCGTCGCGACTTCCTGCAATACAGGGAGTTGGGCGTGACCAAGGCGAGTGAGGGCAAGATTCGTGCGCAGATAACCTCCGCGTCGGAAGGTCTCTCCGAAGAAACTGGGTGGCACGTGCATCTCTGCGAGGGACAATTCGTCTACATGCTGAGTGGCTGGGTCGACCTAGAGTTCGCAGGTGGTTGCGTTGAGCGCATCGGACCGGGTGACTCGGTCTACATTCCTGGAAATACGCCACACAATGAGACGGCGACTTCGGATTCTTTTGAGTTGCTCGAGGTCTCGATCCCGGCAGATATGGGCACGGTGCCGTGCGATCCGCCGGACTAGGCTGGTTTAGCGCGGCCCCGCGTTATTGAGCGGGAACTCAGCTAGTTGGCCCATCACGGTATCGAGTTGCGAGACGGCCGACCAGCCGACGCGCATCATCTCGATCGCAGGGTCGTGCAGGTTCGGCAGCGTCGTACCGGTGCAATCCTCAACGACGATCGGCATGTAATCACGGAAGCTCGCGTCCTTCGATGTTGCCGCAACACATTGGTTCGTCAGCACGCCGGTGAAGATTACCGTCTTCGCCTTGAGGCCGCGCAGAATGACGTCGAGGTTGGTTGCAAAAAAGCCGCTGAGGCGTGTCTTTTCTACATACCAATCGTCTGGATGCGGGCTTAGCGCATCAAAAATTTCATAGCCCCATGTCTTCTGACGTAATCCGCCATCGCGCAGGAAAGGCCGCAGTTTCATAAACGGGCCGCCATCCTCGACGCCTTTGGTGCCGTGTTGCGTCCAGACAACAGGAACTCCACGCCGCCGAGCTTCTTCGGTCAATCGGACGATAGGCTCGATGACGCGGCGCATGTGCGCGATATCGATTCCGTTCTGTGCGTAATGCCCGTCGGGGTGAAGAAAATCGTTCTGGAGGTCGATCTGCACGAGGACCGTTTTGCCGGGCCTAAGATCGACTTCCGCCGCCTCGAACGGGGTTTTGCCATCTACGGCCGTGAAGTCATCCATGATGTATGCGCTCCTGAGGGATTAGCGTACTCGCTACCGCAAAACGGAATACATCTAATTCACAACGATTTAAACCGCGACATACAGGAATTTCCAGAATGACGAAATCCGCCGCCCAAGTTCTCGCCGCTACCTTAGATATGCACGGGGTCGAGGTCGCCTATTGCGTGCCTGGGGAGAGTTATCTGCCGCTGACTGACGCCTTTATTGATTTTCCGAACATGCAGCTGGTTGTATGCCGACACGAGGGGGGTGCGGGTTTCATGGCGGCGGCACATGCTCGGCTTCGCAATGAGCCGGGCGTCTGCGTTATCAGCCGGGGGCCGGGTGCCATGAACGCGGCGATCGCACTGCATGTTGCCTATCATGATGCGGAGCCAGTCGTTTTTTTGGTAGGGCAGGCCGAACTGGATGAACTCGGTCGTAATGCTCTGCAGGAAATGAACTACTCGAAGACATTCTCCGATACGGCAAAAATGGTTATCGAAGTTGTCGACCCTGCGCGCATTGCCGAAGCCGTGGCCCGCGCCTTCCATGTCGCGCAATCAGGGACGCCGGGCCCGGTCGTTGTCGTGCTGCCAGAGGACCTGCTCTACGGACCGTCCGATGCCGAGCCGCTCGGGCCGCGGAAGAAAGCCATCACAGGTCCGTCCGTGGAAGATGCGGCTAAGGCGATCGACATGCTGCGCTCGGCGGAGAAGCCGCTGGTCATTGCCGGCGGCCGTCTGCACGGCGCCGCCGCACTAGCCGACTTCACGCGCTTTGCCGAAGCGTTCCAGCTGCCGGTCGCGACCTCGCAGCGTCGGTTTCATGTCTTTGATAGTCGTCACCCGAATGCGGCCGGTCGCCTGTTCAACCGTGCACCCCGGGAACTCCTTGAGGTCATGAAGGAGACCGACTTACTGCTAGTCCTCGGTGAACGGATTGGCCCCTCAATGAGCCAAGGATACAGCTTCCCTCGTGCGCCGCAACCGGATCAACCAGTAATT
>DJKK01000010.1 GCA_002434595.1 Alphaproteobacteria bacterium UBA6544
CGGAAGCCGTCGCCCGTCTTTTTTTAGTTCTATTCGAATGTCTCCCCTCACTATGCTATCCGATTGCAACTGCAAATGATCGGCAAGTTGCTGTTTTCTATCGCTTAGCCTAACGCCAAATTGATTAACAATTCATTAAAGAATTCTGGTTTTGGGGCTGCACCTTCGTGTCAGTATTATCTTGTCGAAATTCCAGTATCACTTCCAGATCTTTCGACGGCAATTCGTACGTCGTTCTCAACATTGCCATGGATCAAATAAAGCGGGTCACCAGCACTAACGTTATCTCCCGAGCGGACGAGAAGATCGATCCCGGCACTCTTGTCCATGGGGGCACCAGCAGTTCGAGCGATGCCAGATATCTGTGTCGAATCAATCGTTTCGATGACACCTGAACGATCGGATATCACCTCATGGATCAGATTGCCTGGAGATGCCGGACTGTCATGACGGCCTTGCAAATCGACGATCCGTTCGAGTGCACCTAGCGCACGACCTGATGAAAGGATTTCGAGCGCAAGCGCGCGGCCCGTACCGCGTTCGACGCTGGCATCCCATTCGAGGATCGAGGCAGCGAAACCAAGCGCTTTTTCTTTGAGGTCTTGTGGCGCATCGGCGTCGTCGCGCAGGACTTTGAACACATCCCGTACTTCAAGAGCGGGGCCAATGCCTCGGCCGATCGGGCGTGTGCCGTCGGTCACGCGCGCGACCACTTCCATACCGATTCCGGCTCCAACATCCTCGAATAGACGGGATAGCTCGCGGCCTTCCCGGCCTTGCTTGACCTTAGCGTAGGGGCCGACGGGTATGTCGATGATTGCGTGAGTGGCTCCGGCCGCCAGTTTCTTAGAGAGGATCGATGCTACAGCCCATTTTGTTGAATCGATGCCAAGCGGTCGGGTGATTGCGTTCATGACGTCATCGACGACTGAATGATTAAGGCGTCCATTCCAGGCAATGCAGCCGCCTGCGTCTGCGACGACCCTCTCGACGTCTTCCGGAGCAAGGTCGACACGGGCGATGACCTCCATTGCATCGGCGGTACCCGCGGCCGATGTGATGGCTCGCGAGGACGTCTTTGGGATCAGCAATCCGTGGGCCGTGACGATCGGAATCACAATCATAGTGATCCGGCTGCCAGGAATTCCGCCCATGGAGTGCTTGTCGACGACAAGTTCGCGCCCCCAATCAAAGCAATGGGCGAACTCCGCGCGTGCGCGGGTCAGGGATTGTACTTCTTCGATGGAAAGGTCGCGCGCCGCGGAGACGAGGAATGCAGCGATTTCCTTGTCTGTATATCGGTCCTCAGCAATATCACGAATTACGGTATGCATTTCGTCGAGGGAAAGCGCCCGGCCGCTGAGCTTGCCACGGAGTGCCGCAATGCTCTTCGGTGATGGGGTTCGCTCCAATTTGACATCACTGCCTTCAGGCAGACCGAGGCCTTCAAAGGCACGCTGGGAGAGTCCGATCTCGTCGGGCGCGACAAGCGAATTGTCTTCCACAACATTTACTTTGGCCCTGACGCTGGAATTACCGGCCGCGATGTCGACCTTTGCGCTGCCGAGATAATCGGCGGGGCTATACTCTTGGCAATCCCAATGCAGATAGCACACGTTCTCGTGCCATGTGTCGATTGGTACGCGGCGCACCTTCAAGGTTCCGGGAATAGCCCGGCGAATTGTTTGCAGGAACCGTTCGATCCCTTCTGATGGGGTGGTATCGTTCTGAATAGCCAGAAGCTCGACGCCGGATGGATAGGGAGTAACTTCCCGGTCGAGCCTCTGCTGGATATTTTTCTCGTTCTCGCGACCGCGTGCGGCCAGTCGCGCGGCTAGAACGTCGCGAGGTGCGGTGATTTCTAGCACGACCAGTTTGTCGTACCGCCGGGCAATCTGCTCTATGGCCCCGCGTGAAATATTGGCGAGGACGTGACGTCCGCTCGTGAGATCGTCGAGCAATGTTGCGGAGATGCCGTATCGCAATCCGTGCGCACTCCAATGGGCAAGGAATCCTCCTGCTTTGGCTCGCTTCTCGAATACAGAGAGTTCCACGGCTTCATGCGCTTCACCGCCGGCATCCTCAGGACGCGTTATAGTGCGGCGCGCAAAGATGTATGCGTCGTCGTCGGCCATAGCTTTCCGAGCACCGTCAAGCAGTGTGTCCTTGCCCGCGCCACTCGGGCCAACTACGAGGAAAAGCGTGCCGTTCATCGTGTCTCCGGGTTCTTCTCCTTAATTCACGACGTCATCCAGACCAATGTCGACCGACGGCGCTGATTGGGTGATCTTGCCGGTTGAAATCAGGTCGACGCCGGATTCCGCTTTGGCACGCACGGTGTCAAGCGTGATACCCCCCGAAGCCTCAAGCGTGATCCTTCCTTCCACGATATTAGCGGCTTCGCGCATCTTATCGGGCGACATATTGTCGAGCAGAAGGGAATCGGCGCCCGCTTCCAGCGCTTCCTTTACCTGATCCAGGTTGTCGCATTCGACTTGCACCTTGGTTAGGGTCGGAACTCGCGCCTTGGCGCGCTGAATCGCTGCCGTAAGACCGCCGCAGACCGCGATGTGGTTGTCTTTGACCAGGACACCGCCGTCAAGCGCCAGGCGGTGATTGCGGCCACCTCCACAGGTTACAGCATGCTTCTCCAGTGCCCGAAGGCCCGGCGTCGTCTTGCGCGTGTCGATCAGTGTCGCACCGGTACCTTCGATCTCCTTGACATATTGGGAGGTCAAAGTAGCGATTCCGGAAAGATGCTGGAGAATGTTCAGGGCCGTTCGTTCGGCGGTCAGGAGGCGTCTGGCATTTCCCGAAACGCGCGCCATCTTTGTGCCATTGTTGATGTGGTCGCCATCGGTGACGCGCGGCTCGTAGCTACAGTCCGGATCACAGCGTCGGAATACGGCTCCCGCAACCTCCAGTCCTGCAACGACGATGTCTTCGCGTGCATTGACGTCGAAGGTGCCAGTTGTGGCTTCGTCAATCATGATAGTCGAGGTCAGATCGCCGAAGCCGATATCTTCCATCAGAAAGCGGCCAATTTGCTCTTCAATCAATATCGGATCGATCACCTGTTGTCCTCCTATTGGCGCCCGCGGTGGGAGCCTTCCTCAAGTTTGCTGGTTTTCGTTAAATCCAATAGCGTTCCAACGGCAATCCGGGTTTGTCCGGCGCACGCGAGATACGCGTCGTTGATCAGTCCTTGCGAAATTGCCCACCGGGCATACCGTAGCCCATTGGTGAGTGCTTCGTCGATAAGGGCTCCCGGCAACGGACCGCGTTCGACGGTGACCAAACGGTCGCCAAGATCCGAATCGGGATCGAGCGACGACGCGGGCACGCGTTGAATCGCCGGGTGATCGATATCGACTTCATTGGCGATGAGTGTTGACGCCGCGTCCGCAGCCGCTGTTGTCGGCGCCAGCACGGTCACGGCGTCGGCGATGCCGAAGGAGAAACTCCGTCCGTCCATTCCGCTGGTTGCGACGCCGCGCATTGGCAAATCCGCCGAGATTGTCGTACTGCCTCCAAGTCGACTACTCCGCAATGCAGGGACAAGTCCGACTTTCATCTCTGTGTCGGATGTCAGAAACAGAGCGATGTCGCCACCATCGTTGACGTACGCTTTGTGCAAGTCACCGGTGTCGGCGATCGCGTCGCGAATCTCATCTGCTACCGCGCCCGCAACCGCGGCCATCGGCGTGACAAAGCTATCCGCGTACGGCATGACGGCGTCCACCATGCGCTTTGCAACGCTGCCGGTGACCACGGGTCGTGCCGCCCCGACTGGCTGGCGCAAGATGGATAGTTCACTGACGAGGCCCGCGAGGAGCCCCTGGAAACGAGTTTCAGCGCGCTGAAATGCCTCACTAACTGATTTCTTTGATCCCTCGACGCCGATGATCAAGTCCATGGGGCCTTCGTTAAGGTGTAGCCGGTCACCGCCGAGTGGTGCTGATTGGGCACCGTCGAAAACGGTTGCGGATTCAGGATTGTGGACCGCGAGCGTCATGCCGTTATACCGTTCTCCGATCCAGAGGCCACGGATTGTCAGGATGCGACGATTCCCGCCGCGCCACGTCCATGAACTCTTCTACCACGTCGGTCAAAGACGTGATATGCCCTGCATGCCCGCCGAGTTCGGCGTAATCATTTCGCGCAAGCGTGAACTCGATGGGCGCGACAATCGCCGGGGTTGGGATATGCCCGAAGGAATCGTCCGGCATCTTCAGGACATCAACCATCGTTGTGATGCCGCCGCCAGGCCAAACATAGACCGGAGCACCGCCCATCGTGACCCGGGTCAGACGGTTGCGTACCGAGCGCGTGAGGTGCACTGGATTCTCCGTGACACCGGCGCGCAGCGATCCGCCGGCGCCGCCCATGAAGAGGACGGTCGACAGCGAGGGCTCGCAATTCTCTCCGATCCGCTCAACTACGACCTGTAGCGGATGTGGGATATCTTCCTCTGCCGGATTAAGGTCATCGTCGAGGATGCAATAAAGGGCGTCCTCCCCGGTTGTGCTCGTCATTAACAGCCGCATCCCGGGCCAGGCGACCTTCTCGTCAAAGCCCTCGATGATCTCAAGCGGGTCCTTAATATCCGTGCCGCCCCATCCGGACCCCGGTTCGGCGACCTGGAAGTACCGGCCCGGCGTGGAACGGCGGCCGCGCATGCGAATACCAGTCGATGGCATGTGTAGGACTTTGCCCGCCTGATGTTCGGATAGGACACCTGTGATATGGTCGTCGACCACGACGACCTCGTCAGCTTCGCCATGCCATTGTTGGGCAAAGATACCGATTGTCGCTGATCCGCAGCCGACCCGCATCCGCTGCTCTACGATCCCATCGATAACTGGCGCCTTGCCTGCCTGCACGACCAAGTTGGAACCGTCGTCGATTGTCAATTCGACCGGTTGCTTGTTGCACAGCGCCTTCATGACGCCACAGGTAATGTTTCCTTCTTTTTTGGTGCCGCCCGTCAAATGATTGACGCCGCCAAGTGAGAGCATCTGGGAGCCGTACTCCGCCGTCGTCACGTGCCCAACATGTTCGCCCTTGGACCGCACGGCCGCGGTTTCTGAGCCGATGTGGCGGTCGGTATCTATCTTCACCTTAACGCCGCAGTAGCTGAAAATCCCCTCGGTCACCACGGTCACGGTATCGACGCCTTCGTAATCGCTCGAGACGATGAAGGGGGCCGGTTTGTAGTCCGGGTATGTCGTGCCCGACCCGATACCGGTGACGAAAACATCCGAGCCGGTGATCGGATTGCCGTCCCAGTTCGGCTCGTTTGCAAGGAACGGCACCATCTCGCCACCCACGTCGCGGGTCCGCTGCGCCATGACTAATGGGTCCGTGCGGATCAATCGGCCGTCTACGTTCGCGTACCTGTCGCAGGCGCCAGAGCGCCCCGGTCGAATGCGGCACAAGACGGGACATGCGTCGCATCGGATGATGCCTTCGTCGCCTTCGCGGGCGCCAAACATTTCGGTGCGGTCTATCCCCTGAGGCGCGGATTTCTGTTCGTCTTTCATCACGCCTCCCTAGATTTGGCATCGATCGCGGCTTTCAACCTATGCGGCAGAAGTGGCGCTCGCGTTATCTTCACGCCTGTCGCATGGCTTATGGCGTTGAAAATGGCGGGCGCCGTCGGCACCAGGGCCGGTTCGCCGATGCCCTTAGCGCCGTATGGGCCTTCGGGCTCCGGGTCCTCGATCAAGATCACATCGATATCCGGCACATCACCGAAAGTCGGGATCAGGTAGTCGTGCAGGTTTTCGGTGCGCCCGGGAATGTACTCTTCCATCAGCGCGAGGCCGATGCCCTGCGCGATACCGCCGTGGATCTGTCCTTCGACCAGCGTCGGATTGATTGCCTTGCCGAGGTCGTGCGCCGCGACGATACGTTCGAGGTTAACGGTCCCAAGAGCCACATCGACCTCTAGCGCCGCAATCTGTGCGGCAAAGGCGTAGGTCGCATAGGGATCGCCCTGTCCATTCTCATCGAGCAGGGTCGAGGGCGGATCGTAGGTGCCTTCACCCTGCAGGACGTAGACGTCCATATCGATAATTGGAAGTTCGGTGAGTTCGAGCGTGGTGTCCCGGCCATCCTCACTGACCACAACACGACTACCGTCAATGCTTAGCGTGCCACCATCGCCCATATTGGCGAGGCGCAGGATTTGTCCGCGCAAGTCGCGGCCCGCAAGATAAGCCGCCTTGCCCGAGACGAATGTCTGCCGCGATGCGGACGTCTTGCCGGCGTCGGGTGTTAGATCGGTGTCGCCGTGAACCAGGTCGAAGGCACTTGTCGGCAGTCCGAGTGCATCGGCGCAAATTTGCAGCATGATCGTATAGCTACCTTGCCCGATATCCACCGCGCCGTTGAAAAGCGTGAGTTTTCCGTCGCGGTCCAAGGTGACGCGCATCGTTGACGGGTTTGACATCGACGTATTGCCGCAGCCGTACCACATGCAGGAGACACCCACACCGCGTCGGGTTTTCCCGTTCGTGGACGTATTGTGCTGCTCCGCCCAGTTTCTCAACTCGTTCCATGCAGGGCGAAGCGCCTCAAGGCATTCGGCGAGACCGGCGCTGTGCTGCAGGATCTGGCCTGTCGCGGTCGCCTGTCCGCGCCGGATGGCATTGCGATGCCGGAATTCCAGCGGGTCAACGTCTAGTTTGGCCGCCAGGTCGTCGAAAAGCTGCTCCTGCAGCATTGCTGCCTGCGGAACACCGAAGCCTCGAAACGCACCGGACGGTGGCTCGTTGGTATGAACGGCGCGAGTCCGCATGCGGACATGCGGCACGAAGTACGGCCCGCTGCCATGCACCGGCACCCGGTCCGCGACGGTCGGCCCCCAGGAGGCATATGCACCGGTGTTGAAATCGACTTCCATATCGATTCCTGTGAGCTTGCCGTCACTATCCGCGGCGGCGCGGGCTCGCACTGTGGCGGGATGACGCTTGGTGCTCGACGCCATGGATTCGATGCGGCTGAAGATCGCGCGGACGGGACGTTCCAGCTTCCATGCCGCGACCGCCAGCATAGGTTGCAGTGAGACATCTAACTTTCCGCCAAATCCGCCACCGCATGCTGTTGGCACGATCCGAACGGCATCAAGCTCGACCCCGAGGATGTTGGCGCATTCTTCGCGGTCCATTGCCGGTGCCTGAGTGCAGGCGACGATTTCGATCCTGTTGCCGACGCGGCGGGCGTAGCCCGCTTCGGGCTCTATATAGGCGTGTTCGACAAAGGCGGTTTGCAGTTCGCCTTCGGCAATCGCTGCGGCCGCATTGATGCCTTCAGCGATTCCGCCCTTGTTGAGCTTGCCTTCCGTCAGGACATTATCGGGGATATTTTCGTGCACTGCCTGCGCATCGGGTGCCAGCGCCGCTGCCGCTCCGGAAATCGCGTCAAGTGGGTGCCATTTAATAGGTAGTTCTTCGAATTGGATATTCTCTATGGTTTCCCGATCGCCGACGAGGGCGAGGATGGTCTCACCGCGATATCGGACTTTGCCTTCCGAAAATACAGGTTGGTCCTTGATATGCGGATAAATACCAAATCCGTTGAAGCCTGGAACATCAGCTGCGGTCAAAATATCGACCAAGCCTGGAAGTTTGTCTTTGAACATATCTAGGTCGCCGAATTCAAAGCGCGCGTGTGGATGCGGTGACCTGACAGGACGAAGCCACAGGCAATCTTCGGGGGCTTCATCCGCCCCGAAAGTATCACGGCCGGACACTTTGGCCGCACCATCTACCCGTTCCATGCGGGCACCGACAGCGGGACCACTCGCTTCCTCGGCGGAAGCCTCCGCGAACTTGTGGGCGTCCGCGACGGCATCCACGATCTTCCGATATCCGGTGCAGCGACAGAGCACACCGCCGAGCGCATCCTCAATCTCCGTCCGTTCGGGATGCGGATTAGCGGCTAGGAGCTCCGTTGCCGCCATTAACATGCCCGGAGTGCAGATGCCGCATTGAGCAGCTCCATGGCGCAGGAAGGAGCGCTGCAGCGGGGAAAGGGAATCGGCTTCGCCTAAATTCTCAACCGTCTGGATTTCCGCGCCTTCGGTCTGCGCGGCCGCGACCATGCAAGCGCAGACCTGTCGACTGTCCATCATGACGGTACAAGCCCCACAGTCCCCGGCATCGCAGCCGACCTTGGTGCCTGTCAGACCGAAGTCGTCCCGCAACACGGAGGTAAGGCGTTTGAAGGGATCGCCTGAATACGTGCGCTTCTCGCCGTTCACGGTAAGTTGGATATCTAGGTGAGGCGCGTGACTGGAATCGTTCATGATCCGGTTCCCAACTCGGCAAGTGCGCGCTGGACGAGGTTCTGGGCGGCCCTCATACGATAGCCGGCATCAGCGCGAATA
>DJKK01000203.1 GCA_002434595.1 Alphaproteobacteria bacterium UBA6544
AGACGGTGAACCCGTCTTTAACAAACGCACGTCGGTCCTGTTCAAGACGATGCAAGTGGTTCGGTTTCTGGATAAAACACGTAATGTGCTGGTCTACCTCGTCTACAGCGACAAGCTGATCGACGGCTCGCCGAAGAATTCCATCTCGACTGTACCGATCATCAAGAATTGGCAAAGATGATCGGATAACGCCGCAGCGGCGTTCCTCTGCTTCCCCTTGCGTGCAATTCCCCACTCCGCAATAGTTGAACTGAGGGTCGCATCAGGGAAAACTGTTACATATGGCTGAGAGCTTCGGGACATTCGACTACATCATCGTCGGCGCGGGGACGGCCGGTTGCGTCCTTGCCAACCGCCTGTCAACAGACCCGAATGTCTCGGTTCTGTTGCTCGAGGCGGGTGGAAAGGATGACTACATCTGGACCAAGATTCCCGTCGGCTATCTCTACTGCATCGGCAACCCGAAGGTCGATTGGAGCTTCAAGACCGAGCCGGAACCGGGCCTGAACGGAAGGGCGATCGACTATCCTCGCGGCAAGGTGCTTGGGGGCTGCTCCTCCATCAACGGTATGATCTACATGCGGGGCCAGGCGCGCGACTACGACCATTGGGCGCAGCTCGGCAATCCGGGATGGAGTTGGGACGACGTAGTGCCCTATTTCCTGAAGTCGGAAGACAATCTCGCACTTGAGCCAAACGACTTGCATGCGCGTGGCGGTGAATGGAGAATCGAAAAGCCGCGCATCTCTTGGGAGATTCTCGACGCCTTCATGGAGGCTGCCGCGCAGGCGGGCCTGCCCAAGGTCAACGACTTTAATTCCGGAAATAATGAAGGTGTCGGCTATTTTCACGTCAACCAGAAACGCGGCTGGCGCTGGAATACATCGCGCGGATTTTTGAAACCGATCAAGAACCGGCCGAACCTCCGAATTGTCACAGGCGCGCACACCAAGAAGGTCACTGTAAAGCATGCGAAGGCAACTGGCATCGTGTTCGATCTGAACGGAATCGAACAATCAGTCGGGACGAACGGTGAAGTCATACTCGCGGCTGGGGCCGTCGCATCTCCGACAATCCTGCAACTATCCGGTATTGGTCCTGCTGAGGCGTTACGGCAGCACGGTATTTCCGTCGAACACGATTTGTCCGGTGTTGGCGGTAATTTGCAGGATCACCTCCAGATCCGCTGCGCTTTTAAGGTAGAGGGTGTCGAAACCCTCAACGAACGCGCTAACAGCCTAATTGGCAAAATGGGGATCGGGCTCGAATACTTCCTATTTCAGCGTGGACCGATGACAATGGCACCATCGCAGCTCGGCGCTTTCGCAAAGAGCGACCCGTCGTACGATACGCCGAACATCCAATATCATGTGCAGCCGCTGACCTTAGATAAGTTCGGCGAGCCGCTGCATACCTTCCCGGCCTTCACCGCAAGCGTCTGTAACCTTCGGCCAGAAAGTCGGGGCACGATCCGCCTGAAGAGCGCCGACCCGTATGACCCACCTTCAATCCGTCCGAACTACCTCTCGGAGGAACGCGACAAACAAGTAGCGGCGCAAGCGGTGCGCTACACAAGAAACATCGTTGGCCAGCCCGCGCTTACAAAGTACAGGCCGACGGAGTTCAAGCCCGGCCTAGAGCTTGAGACAGAAGAGGACCTAGTGCGCGCAGCAGGCGATATCTCCAGCACAATTTTCCATCCGATCGGCACCTGTAAGATGGGCGACGATACGGCGGCGGTTGTGGACGCGCGCCTCAGGGTGCACGGTATACGGGGCCTTCGGGTCGTCGATGCTTCGGTCATGCCAACCATCACGAGCGGCAATACCAACTCACCAACACTTATGATCGCGGAGAAAGCGTCTGAAATGATCAAGGCGGATCGATTGAAACAACCTACCGCGTCAGCGGAAGAGTGATCGCCACAACCAATCCTTAAAGCCGCTTGGGCTAAGCCGCGGCGGGGGCCTCACGGTCCGCAGGGCGGTCGCAAAGTCCAATTTCTACTACCGCGGCGTCGGCAACCTGCCGGCAGATATCTGGCGCTCCTGGATGGGGAACGATCTGCCGCTCAATCATGTGCCACTGGTCGATCTGGCGGATCTTTCAGGCTTCCCAGCCCTGCTCCATCGCGACTTCATAGATATCGTCGACACACTGATTGGCAGGAATTCCTGAGAGACTGGTTTGACGCTTAAGCGCCTCGGCCTAGCGAGAGATCATCCAGTACGCGGAAACCGGCGAGAGGCCCTAGGCTAGGCCGCCTTGGCGTCGGCCGTGCGATCAAGCAAGGTCAGGCGCCACATCTCGCGCGTGTATTGTTCGTCGTCGAAGCCGGTTGCCGCATGCATCGTGGTGCGGTTGTCCCAGGCGACGATATCGCCCGGCTGCCAGCTCCACTTCACAGTAAAATCCGGTCCCGTGATGAAGGGCAGCAAGTCTCGGATGATCAACACACTGTCGTCCTCTATCCCTTCTAAATCCCACTTATCGAGCCCGGCCCTTTCGATCGCTTTCCCCTTGCGCACGACGGCGCAGGTCGAGCTGTTAAGCCCGTAGAGCGCCGGCACACCGCTCACAGGATGCTTTAGGACGACCGGTACCCGGTTCGGCGGATTGGCCGCGCGTTCCTCTTCCGTAAGCAGCGGATATCCCGGCGTATAGAGGCTGATCTTCTTGTCATGATGGGCAAGCGAGCAGACCGCCTCCATATCGTCCAAAAGCATCTTGGTCGCGGCGTCGAGGCCGGCGTAGGCTTGCCGCGTATCAGCGAACAGGGGCTCCGCCCCTTTCGGCGGGGGCTCGGGGCGACGAAAGACTGTGCC
>DJKK01000244.1 GCA_002434595.1 Alphaproteobacteria bacterium UBA6544
GCTCTCGGCTTGCTTATCGCACCCGCCCGCGTCGATCGGACCGGCACGGTCGCATGCCGCTTTAGTGACATGGATTGGGCAGCGCTCGAGGAGCAGTACCAGGACCTCGAAGCGGATGCGGGACTGGTTATTGCAGAGACTGGTTTCGATCCGGCTGAGGCGGAGATCACGCGTCTTGCCGATATGCGGTTTGCGGGGCAGGGCTTCGAAGTCGTCCTTGAACTGCCCAATGGTCCCTACGATGAAGGGTCCGCACCGAGGTTGCAGGACGCATTTGAGGCCGTGTATCGCGAAACTTTTGCCCGGACACCGCCGGATGTTGAGCCGGAGATCATTAACATCCGTGTATCCATGAAGGCGGAAGTCCCGGGCGTCGACATCAGATCGGAAAGAGCTGAGGGAGATGTTGAAGCCAAAACTGGCTCCCGGACGGCTTATTTTCCAGAGAGTGGCGATTTTGTCTACACGCCGGTCTACGATCGAAATTTGATGAAACCCGGATACGCTCTTAACGGTCCCGCCATTATCGAAGAAAGCGAATCGACATTAATCCTGGGACCTGGTGCCGAGGCGCGGGTCGATGACCAACTCAATCTGATCGTGGACCTGCCGGAGGGAGGTTAAATCATGTCTAACCAATTGAATAAGGGCGAGAACGCGTCCTTCGATCCGATTACGCTCGAAGTGCTCTGGACCCGGCTGATCTCGACAGTCGATGAAGCTGCCGCGGCCCTCGTCCGCACGTCGTTCTCGACGGTCGTGCGCGACAGCCATGATTTTTCGTGCGTGATCACCGATGCGCAGGGACGGTCACTGGTTCAGGCGACAGATAGCATCCCCTCCTTCATTGCTACCTTGCCTGCGACTATCAAGCATTTCCTAAATGTTTTCCCGGCGGAGGAATTACAGCCGGGCGACGTCCTGATCACCAATGACATCTGGATGGGAACGGGCCATCTTCCGGATATAAGTGTCGGCAAGCCGATCTTCCACAACGGGAAACTTGTCGGGTTTGCCGGCTCGACGGCGCATGCGCCCGATATCGGAGGAAAGATCCGGTCGCCGGAGCCACGTGAGGTTTTCGAGGAAGGATTCCAAATCCCGATCATGAAATTGATGCGGGCAGGGGAGGCGGACGAAACTTTTTTCCGGCTGTTGCGTCAGAACGTACGTGCACCGGATGAGGTCGTGGGCGATCTCTATGCCCAGTTGACCGCGCTCGACCTGATGGAACGGCGGCTCGGTGATGTCATGGAACAGTACAATCTCGACGATCTGGCGCCTTTGGCGACGGAAATACAGGAGCGCTCCGAGCGCGCCATGCGGGCGGCGATCAGTGAATTGCCTAATGGCACCTATACCAACGAAATGCCAACCGATGGCCTCGATATTCCCGTAAACCTCAAGGTTGCGATTACCATCGACGGTGATGAAGTGCGGGCGGACTATACAGGCTCAAGCCCACAGGTCGGGAAGGCCATTAATTGCGCCATGTGCTACACCTATGCGATGACCGCCTATGCGGTGAAGTGCGCCGCCGCCCCGGACCTGCCAAACAACGAGGGTTCAGTCGCTCCGATTTCGGCATTTGCGCCGGAGCGCACCATCGTCAATCCTATGTTCCCGGCATCCGGCGGCTCACGCGCACTGATTGGTCATTTCCTGCCGGCGCTGATCTTCGGTGCTTTGGCGCAGGTCGTGCCGGACAGGATCATGGCTGGAACGGGCTCTCCACTTTGGTGTATCAACCTTGCCGGTGTGAAACCGGATGGAAAGTCGTTTGCGAATCTTTTCTTTTTCAATGGCGGCATGGGGGCAACGCATCGGTCCGACGGACAGAGCTGCATGAGCTGGCCGTCAAACATCTCCTCCACACCAACCGAAGTGATCGAGCAACTGTCGCCGATGCGGATTCACCGGCGCGGATACCAGCCGGGCTCGGGCGGTACCGGACGCTTTCGCGGCGGGCTCGGCCAAGAGGTTGAATTCGAATTCCTGAACGAGGCGCCGGCAGCCTTGGCGATGCTGGCGGAGCGCACCAAACACGCCGCCCCCGGCATCGCGGGTGGAGAAGAGGGCGGTCTCGGCAAGCTCGAGATCAATGGCGAGGCTGTCGATCCCAAAGCACAGCATATCGTCCAGAAGGGAGACCGGCTGATCCTGGCGACACCGGGTGGTGGTGGCTTTGGCGCAGCGGCCGACCGAAACTCCGCGTATGCCGATCGCGATACTTCTCTTGGCTATACGGGGGATTGAGTGATTTCCGGTACGGCAATAGCCGATTTAGAAGCGGGTCTTTCGAGGATAGACGCGCAGAACGCTTCACTCAGGACCTTTATAACGGTGTCTGGCGATCAGGCCCGCCAGGATGCCACGGCGGTTGATTCTGCGGCGGCAGAGGGGCGATGGTTAGGACTTCTGCATGGCATGACGATTGCGGTGAAGGACAATATCGATACCGCCGGTGTGCGAACAACGAGCGGTGCCTCATTTTGGTCCGACCGTGTGCCGAACGACGACGCCCCCGTGGTCAAGCGACTGAAGGCGGCGGGCGCCGTCGTTGTTGGCAAGGCCACACTTGGGGAATTGGTCTTTGATGTCCGATCGCACAATCCGGTTCTGGGGCATGCCCGCAACCCTTGGGATCACGAACGCAGTCCCGGGGGCTCCAGCGGCGGTTCCGCGGCAGCCCTCGCAGCTGATATGTGTCAGGGAGCGCTCGGTTCGGATACAGGGGGATCAGTGCGCATTCCGGCTGCATTTTGCGGCGTTTCCGGTCTGCGTCCGACACACGGCGCCGTTCCCAACTCCGGGGCAACGCCGGTAAGCGTGGCAAACGATACGATCGGGCCAATGGCGCGGCGGGTGGCGGATGTTGCACGGCTATTTGCGGTAATGGCCGGATATGACCCGGCGGACCCGCATTCGGTCGATAATGACTTCGGCAACTTCCTCCCGAGACTGCATGACGGTGTTGAGGGATTGACCATCGGTTTGCCCCGCAACTATTTCTTCAATAACGTTGATCCCGATATTGAGGCTGCCGTACGTGCCGGTGCCGAGGTGTTTGCGGAGCTGGGCGCGGAATTGGTAGAGATCGACCTGCCGGGCGCAGAGGAAGCGCATCCCCAGGCCTGCATCCAAATTTATTGTGATGCGGCGCACTATCATCGCCAGCGTCTGGAAAACGAACCGCAGGCATTCAGTGTACCGATCTATGAACGTATGCGGCGTGGCCTAGAAATTTCTGGTTTCGACTATGCGGCAGCGATGCGCTTCAAGGAACAATGGATGCGCACGATTGCCGACGCGTTCAAAGCGGTCGACCTGATCCTCTGTCCGACGACACCGATACCGGCGCTGCCGCTAGAGGACGCACCGGATTTACACGAACTGACCGCGCGCACCGCGAGCCTGACCTATGCGGGCTCGCTCGCGTCGATCCCCGGACTTTCGGTGCCATGCGGATTTACCTCCGATGGCCTGCCGGTGGGACTGATGCTGCAATCCGCGTGGTGGAACGATCCGCTGCTGTTACGCGCAGGCTGCGCTTATCAAAGCGCAACGGATTGGCACGAACAAAGGCCCGGCTAGAATACTCCCGCCGCCGTCATTGCCATGTCCATACGGTCTTGGCCCCAATATAGCTCTTCGCCGATGATGAAGGTCGGGACCGCGAAAACTCCCAAGGTCTCGGCTTCAGCGCGACTTGCCGCGAGGGCAACGCGTCCTTCTGACTCGGCAAAGGCCGTAAAGTTCGCAGTGTCGCCGCCACACGCGCCGATCAGCGATGTGATCGCTTCCGCGTCATCGAGTTCCAGGCTGCGGTCGAAAAAGCTTCGGTATGCGTTTGAAACATAATTTCTGTGAATGTTCGCAGTCTTGGCGAAGAGCAGTCCGATAGACGCGAATTCCGAATCATATATTCGTGTTGGACCTTTGATGGTTAGCCCGAGCGGGCCGGCGAAGCGTCGGACGTCACGGTAAAGGTAACGGGCCCGGCGCAAAAAGGCTTCCCGGTTAGCATTGGCGCGGCCGGTGATATCTAATGTAAACGGGCGCCAATCGAATGTTGTCTCGCCCGCTTCTTCCAGCAGTAACGCCCGATGGGCCGCGAGATAGGAATAGGGGCTCTTTAGGTCGATATAGAAAGGGATTGCTGCGTCGGGCATTGGGTAAAGTGGCCTTTCTCTATCGTTTCCGCGAGCCGTGTCGGCGATAGCTTGATGTGGTGGCGGGGAGCGGTCTCATCCCAGCGGAGGCAACCATCATCATGATCCTAACGATGAGGATGGCCGGGTGTGCTGGACAACTTTGGATTAGCGGTAAAATACCGACAGGGGAAGCGAAAATTGAGTGATATTGATCACGGCTGGAGATTTTTGGATTGGATAATTAATTGTTTAATGATAACACGCGATTGTTGTCCATCTAAGCGGCCGGATACGCACGCAAAACTAAAATGCTTGGACATAAATTGATCGACACTTCCGGTCTCTTGAATGATTGAACTTGCGAAATTCGTGGACCGATACAAACATGGCTATAGGTATCCAGGGAAATTGGGTGTCGCCTATGTGCAGCCGGAAAAGGCGATCCGCGATGACCTGCGTCACGCGATCGCCCGGCCAATAATGTAAATTAGATGCTTACTAGGATTCGGGGTGACGTATGGCATACCAACCGTTTGATCTGACCGGAAAGACAGCGCTGGTAACTGGCGGGAATGGAGGCATTGGCCTCGGTATGGCGGATGCAATGGCACAGGCTGGTGCTAAGGTGTGCATTTGGGGCACGAATGCCGAGAAGAACGACGCGGCATTGGAACATCTATCGACGCATGGCACCGAAGTGGCTGCGATGATATGCGACGTCTCAGACGAGGCTCAGGTCGAGGCGCGTTTTACCGAGACCGTGGAGCGTTTTGGAAACCTGTTTGGGGTTTTCGCCAATGCGGGTGTAAGCGGCGGTCGCGAGCAGGTCCCGTTCGTCGAAATGACAACGGAGCGCTGGCGTCAGATCGTCGGCGTAAACCTCGACGGCGCTTTCTATACATTCCGCGCTGCCGCACGGCATATGACGGAACATGGAGAAGGAGGCCGTATCGCCGGGACGGCGAGCTTGGCGGCCATTTCAGGTGCA
>DJKK01000051.1:0-3660 GCA_002434595.1 Alphaproteobacteria bacterium UBA6544
ATGGTGAGGCAAAGGAACTAGCGTCCGCCACGCACCCGGCCATAAATGTTCATCCGGCGACCGGTGAGCCCGCGATCTACGCTAACCCATTGTTAGCTTCCCGCATCCTGGACGTTCCGGAGCAAGAGAGCGAGGAACTCCTGGAAGCCTTGTTCTATTGGATCGATCGGCCAGAGTTCCATTGGGAACATAGTTGGTCTGTTGGCGATACTTTGATATGGGATAACCGCGGTGGTGTGATGCACAGCGGCCGCCTTGACTATCCTCTCGATGAGGCCCGGCG
The DNA here is from genome assembly GCA_002434595.1 of Alphaproteobacteria bacterium UBA6544. Lineage (GTDB taxonomy): Bacteria > Pseudomonadota > Alphaproteobacteria > UBA8366 > UBA8366 > UBA6544. The sequence continues at coordinate 284 of DJKK01000051.1, forward strand.
ATTCATCCGAACAACGGTCCGCGGAGGGCCGACTGAGGCATATGCCGCCATCTGATTAGCGAACGGCGTCCCAGCCTCGCTTCCTTCCAAGAACTATTCGCCGATCATGCATGCAATTAGCCCGAGTATTCCTGTCACGGTAATAAAAATGCCGCCGACCTTGGCCGCCATATTGTCAGAACCGCCTCGTGTCCCGACGTAAAGTGCAAGACATCCGCTGGCAATTGTTGCGATGGATAATACGATGCAGAGGAATGAACTCATCGCGGCCTCCCGTTCAGGCAACGCGCCTGTCAGGTTTCCTGTATGCCGCGCAATCTTTCGCCGCGTCGGCGGAGTAACTCTACAGCAACCAACAGAGCTACGGAAACGATAACCAGGATTGTCGCCACCGCCAAAATTGTCGGGCTTATGTGCTCGCGAATTCCGGAGAACATCTGCCATGGAATTGTCCGCTGTCTGAAGCTGCCCACGAACAGAACCACCACGACCTCGTCGAACGAAGTAATAAAGGCGAACAAAGCACCCGAGATGACGCCCGGCAGGATCAGGGGGACGATGACCTTGAAGAATGTCGTGGTTGGCGACGCGCCGAGGCTCGCGGAAGCGCGAATGAGGCTGTTGTCGAAACCGACGAGCGTTGCTGTGACCGTAATGACAACAAATGGCGTACCAAGCGCTGCATGCGCTAGAATTACGCCGAGATGCGTTCCTTGCAGGCCGATCCGGGAGTAGAAGAAGAACATCCCTGCGGCGGAAATGATCAGTGGCACGATCATCGGTGAGATCAGCAGGCTCATCACTAAGGTCTTCGCGGGCATGTTCGGGCGCGAGAGGCCGAGAGCCGCGAGCGTGCCTAAAGTCGTTGAGAGAAGCGTCGCAAAAAAGGCGATGATGACGCTGTTGCGGACCGCACCCTGCCAATTCAGGTTCGAGAAGAAGTTTTCGTACCATTTCAAGGAATACCCGGCCGGATCCAGAGCCAGCATTTCCTTCGTGAAGGTAAAGAAGGGAACCGCATTAAACGACAGTGGTACGACGACCACTAAGGGGAAGATCAGGAAGAAAAAGATCAACGCGCAGAGAACGCGAAAGCCGTAGTGCCAAAGCCGCTCGGGCGTCGATAGATATGGAGGGAGTTTTGCCATAGGTCTCAGCCGAGCTTCATGTTATCGATTCCGACAATCTTGTCGTAAAGCAGATAAAGGGCGATGACGATGCCGAGCAATATGACACCGAGTGCCGCGCCGAGGCCCCAGTTCAGTGATCCTGAAATATGATAGGCGATGCGATTGGAAATAAAGGTCCCTTCTGTTCCGCCGACCAGTTCTGGCGTGATGTAGTAGCCGATTGCAAGAATGAACACGAGGATCGCGCCGGCGCCGATGCCGGGCACCGTATTCGGGAAGTAGACCTTCCAGAACGCTAACCAAGGATGCGCACCGAGCGAGACGGCGGCACGCACGTAGCTTTTCGGGATCGTCTTCATCACGCTGAATAACGGCAAAACCATGAACGGCAGCAGAATATGCGTCATCGCGACGATACTGCCGAACTGGTTGTGGATCATTTGCGGGCGGCTATCAGTGTGTACGATGCCGGCAAATACCAGAAACTCATTGATGACGCCTTGTTGCTGCAGCAAGGCAATCCAGGCTGTTGTGCGCACGAGGAGTGACGTCCAAAACGGCAACAGCACGAATATCAAAAGAAGGTTCGACGTGCGTGTTGGCAGAATGGCCATCAGATAGGCAATCGGAAAACCAAGGATCAGTGTCATCATCGTGATGATGATGCTGAGCTTGAGGGTCCGCTTGAACAGTTCGATGTAGATACGTGCATCTTCATCAACTCGCACGATCTCGCCGTCCGGCTTTTTTTTCGCATCGACGGCCGCTAGGAAATAGCCTGACGTGTAGTTTGTTGAGAACTGTTTGATCAGCTTCCAGGTTTCGATATCGCCCCACTTCTTGTTGGCCTTGAGGAGTGCCGACTTGTAAGGCCCGCTCTTGATGCGTTTGACTTTGCGCCCCGATGATCGGAATAGGCTCGACATGCCGGGTGTTTCATAATTGAGGCGCTGCCCAACGCGGGTAATAGTGCGGTTCTTGCGACCCTCACGAATGTCCTCGACCATGGCCGCGAATACAGCTTCGGGAGGCAATGCGTTCCCGTTTGCATCCCATTCCACCAGTAGTTTCGTACTTTTCGGAAGGACTTCGCTTACAATCGAGTTCTCGACAGATCGGAAGAGCATGTCGACGATCGGCACGAAAAAGGTGATTACGATGAACAGGAACAAGGGGGCGACCAGAAAAAGCGCGCGAATCTTCTGACGACGCAGCGCGCGCGCGAGACTAATTCGAAGGGGGGTCCCGTCGGCGGTAACCAGCACGTCACCGTTTTGCTGCGTCGCGCCGGCCATTTCTTAGGTCTTTCGGTGGAAAGAAAACGGGGCGGCACTCGGCCGCCCCATATCATCCGGGTTTACTTGGCAAGCCAAGCTTCAAACCGTTCCGTAAAGTCGTCCTGGTGATCGGCCCAGAACTCGTAATTGAAGAGCAGTGTGTTCTTGGCGTTTTTAGGATCGGTCGGCATATGCGGTTTCATGTCGATGCCGAGCTTCGCGTGCTTTCCGACCATCGGTGCCGAAGACTTACGCGCCGGTCCGTAGGAGATGAACTTCGCCTGATCGGCGAGGCGCTGTGTGTCGGTTGCAAAGCGAACGAACTTCTTAACCGCATCGAGGTTCTTCGTGCCTTTTGGGATAATCCATCCGTCGAGGTCGAAGACCTGCCAGTCCCACAGCATGCCGATCGGCTGCTTTTCTTCTTCAATGACCGAGAACAAGCGGCCGTTATAGGTCGAGCCCATAACAACTTCGCCATCGGCTAGTAGCTGCGGTGTCTGCGCGCCCTTGGTCCACCAGATCACTTGATCCTTGATGGTGCCGAGCTTTTTCAGTGCGCGTTCCACACCGCCCTTGGCGCCCATGACGTCATAGATTTTATCCGGCGCAACGCCGTCACAAAGCAATGCCCATTCGAAGTTGTTGATCGGCTTCTTCTCGAGGGAGCGCTTGCCCGGGACCTTCTCAAGGTCGAATACGTCGCAAACGCTAGTCGGCTTGCTTTTCACCTTATCCGTGCGATAACCGAACGTCGTCGAATAGACGATCTGCGGGATGAAGCATTCGGACACGAGAAGGTCGCCGAAATCCTTCGAAGCCGGGGTGCCGTCGGGAGCCGGGGCTAGGTCCTTGTCTGCATTGATTGGCAGGGCGAGGCCTTCGTCACATAGACGCATAGCGTCGGAAGCAACGGCGTCCACCAAGTCCCAGGTGACTTTGCCGACTTCGTTCATCGCGCGCAGTTTTG
>DJKK01000051.1:3966-4170 GCA_002434595.1 Alphaproteobacteria bacterium UBA6544
TTCGTTCATCGCGCGCAGTTTTGCAACTGCTTCGGGTGCTGAATCGTCGTTGACGATTTTGATGCCCGGATTCGCCTTCATGTAGGGGTCGTGATAGGCGCTCTGTTGGCTAGCGGAATAGGCGCCGCCCCATGAGACAACGACGAGTTCTGTCTCCGCCGCCGCCGTCCCAGCGAAGGCTGCCGCAGCCGTTATCGCGACAGC
>DJKK01000225.1 GCA_002434595.1 Alphaproteobacteria bacterium UBA6544
GATGGCCTCAAATTGCTTTGTGGACCTATCCATCCGTCCAAGTCGGCTGCAGCAAATTCCAAGGTTATTCAGGGCGCCTATATGGTGTGGGCTCGCCCTGACAATCCGTTCGAACAGTTCGGCCGCCTCGATATAAGCGCCTTTCTGCAGCAATAAATTGCCAAGCGCAAATTTGGTGGTCACGGATTCCGGCGAGAGTTCCATGGCATGGCGGAAAGCGCTTTCGGCTCGCACGTTGTCCTCCATCGCACGAAACGTAAGACCTAGATTCAATGCGGCTTCGGATTTTTCAGGATCGATTTCCATAGCGCGCTGAAATCGCGCCGCAGCGTCAGTTAGATCGCCCAAACGGTTCGCGGCGATGCCAGCCAGCATTGCAGCTGCATAGACTTCGCTTGCGAGTTCTCCCAAGACGCCCAAAACCGCCGACGGTTTTCCGATCTCAATCAAGCGTTGAGCTTCGGCCAACGGATCCCGAGTGCCGGTCATGGCGCGACACTTTCGAGAAATTTTGCCAGCGCGACCACGCACGTATCATCCTCAAGGACGGTATGGGCGCGGGTCTCGATCAGCCCTGCAATACGACTGCGAAATTCCGCATCAGTACCAAGACGCACGGCAATCTCGATGTACTCTTCAGGTGTCGCGGCGATGCAATCGCTAAAACCCATGTGTTTATAATGGGCGAGCGTGCCGCGCCCCCTGATCCAGCGCCCGGGCAACGTCACGACCGGAACTCCCATCGCAAACGTCTGATAGTTCGTGTTTCCCGCGCCAAAAGGCCATGTATCCAATACGACATCCGCTGAGGCTATTACCCCAAGGAACGCGTCCAGCGGGCGATGTGGAAGCACCGTGACGCGATCCATCTCTGCGCCGAAAACCGGCCGCCAGCGGTCCAGCAACAATTGGGTCCAATTCGGATCAGCGCCCTCGAACAATACGAGACGGCCGTCTCTATCCCGTCGCAGAATTTCCGCAAGTGGCGCATCCATAACCGGATGAATTTTGATGCAGTTCTGAGGGCAGAGATAGAAGGCCCCCTCTTCCGAAAGGCCCAATGACCCGCGGTTCGGCACAACATGCGGTTTGGCCATCCTAGGATAGCTACTCTGCACGCCTTCAAGGCGCACAAGCTTTTCTGTATAACTGTCCTGACCGTTTTCCGGCTCGGCGAGGTCATTGCTGATATAATAGTCTACCGTCGATAATCCCGAGGTATCCGGGTGCCCCCAAGTGACGCATTGAACTGGTGCCAGCCGCGCAAATGCCAAAAAGTAGCTCAAGGGCTCCATCCCGATATCTGCGTAGAGCAGGATATCGAAGGCCTCGCCGGCGATGACTTCGCGCGCCTGTGTAATCCTCGCCGGCGCGACGACGACAGCATCGGTGGCATTCCGTATTCGAGACGAAACAACGTCACCCGAGAAAGTCACCGCGGACACGTGGAATTTATCCCGGGGCAAACCGGCCAGAAGGCCGAATGTCATCAGGGCAACAGCATGCTCGCCGAAATAGCGCGATACGACACCCAACCGAATTTGCTGTCCCCCGCGCGAACCCCTATCTCTGCAATGCGGCGCGGTCCAGTCGAGATCTGGAAACCGCGAGCGGTAGTAGCGCGCCACGGCCTCCATCAACGGGCGGTTGTTTTCACCATGATACGCAAGATAAAAGCTCATCGGCGGTGCCTGGGTCGGTTCGCCAGATACCGGTTCTGCGTCTGTGCCGGGTTTGGAAAAGGCTTTGGCTAAACGGCGGCGCCATGCGCCAATGTCTGCATCCGAAGTTGGTATCACCGGCAAAAGACCAGCTCTCGCAATCCGGAACCGTGGGTCGTCGCGAAGCGACGATGCAGTTGCCAGATCATTGTCCGCACGCCAGGTGTTCCCCTGTGCCGCCAGAGTCAGCCCACGATTAAAATGTGCTTCCGCATATTTCGGATCAATCCCAATCGCCGTATCGAAAGCCGCAAGCGCCTCATCGCGGCGGGCACGCGCCCCATACGCATTGCCAAGGCCGTTGTGGGCCGCAGCCAAGCGTGGAGCGATCTCTATCGCCTTTTTGTAGTCCGCAATAGCACCGTCGATATCACCGAGCACACGGCGAATATTGCCGCGGTTGGAATGTGCGCGTGCGGAACCTGCGTCGAGCGCAATTGCTTTATCCAGGAGCAATTCGGCTTCATCTAAGCGCCCTTGGGTCTCGCGGACCAACGCGAGATTATTGTAGGCCTCCGTATGGATTGGGTTCGCAGATACCGCCGCCTGAAGATGTCTGTCGGCACGATCCGTATCACCGAGAGCAAGCGCAACAATTCCCGCGTTCGCGAGGAACATAGCCTCGTTCGGTGCCTTCAATATAGCTTCTTCCAGCCATTTCAGCGCTTCGTTCTGACGCATCTGCGCGTGGCAGCAAAGGCCGAGTAAATGCAGGCCGTCCTGATTTTCGGGATGTGTCACAAGGAATTCCCTCAAAAGGGATTCGGCAGCTGAATAATTTCCCGACTGCTGGAGCCGCAATGCTTGTTCCAGTGCACCATTGGCGTCAGGCATAATTCGACCTAACCATATCGCTGAGTGTTGATTAACGAAAATGCAGCCGGAGGTGTCTCATTACGAGCGGCATAGACCATTTTTTTGTAATTTGCCTATAAAGTTTCGCTAACTGAATACATCCTCAGAGCTCAGGATATCGCATCCCCACTTAAACATATGCATGAAGCCAAGGCGGCGGGTCAACGAGACATTTAATAACCATCCCACACTAGCGCCGGCAAACCGCCGGCTTATATATCGAAGGCTGCTCGGCGCAACTGGGTGCAGCCCAGGCATCGCCTTACTTCTGGACGAAGATGTGTACGTCGTCTACGCCAACCGTGCAGTGCAGCACGATTGTATTGCGCAGCGGCCAGCGTCGTTGATAGCCACTATATGGATTTTCGTGTCGAGACGCACCCAGGGACGTTTGCCAGCCCTCGGCCCCATCCTTTCATGACTGACGGAATAAAATATTGGCAAACTGTCTAAGGGCAGGATCTTACACTCGATTGCAAGTTTTCAAGCAGGGGAGACCGCAAGCCCTTCTCGCCGCTTTAGAAAAGAACGGCATTGCCGTTGCATCGCGTAGGGGTCGACGGCACTTTGCCTCGATCCAACAGCGAGGCTAAACTTCGAAAATGAAACCCCTCGTCATATTCGGCGTCGGCCAAATAGCCGAAGTCGCAAACTATCTCTTCTCGGAAGATAGCGACTACGACGTGTCAGCATTCGTTGTCGATGAGAATTATCGCGACCGGGAAACACATTTAGGCCTTCCCGTAGTTGCATTCGAACAATTAGAAGAGAGCCATCCACCTGACGAATACGACCTGTTCGTGGCCATGGGATACTCGAAGGTCAATGTGATCAGGTGCGCCAAGGTAACCGAGGCCCGCGCGAGGGGCTACAACCTCGCGAGTTATGTCTCTTCTCGGGCCTGGGTTTGGCAAGGTTTTGAGGCACGCGGCAATACAATGGTGATGGAGCACAATACAATACAGCCCTACGTTACGGTCGGCGAGAACTGCATATTGTGGAGCGGTAACCACATCGGCCATCACACTCAAATCGGTGACAATGTCTTTGTTGCGAGCCATGCGGTCATTTCGGGATCGGTAAGTATCGGAGATGGATGCTTCATCGGTGTCAACGCTACTATCATTGACAACATTACGATTGGCCCGCATTGCGTTGTCGGTGCGGGAGCCATGGTGCTGCAGGATGCACCTCGCAATACAGTCTTTCCCGGCACCCCAACCGAACCATCGCGCGTACCCAGCGATCGACTGAGGTCGATCTAATGCCGTGGCGCAAGCTTGGGCGCATATATATGCCAGACGGCCAACGCGGTTGGGCCCAAAGCCACGCCTCGGTACCGATCGCGGATCACGTCGCGGAAGACCGCTATCGCATTTACTTCACCACACGTGACGGTCGCAACCGCTCACATGTTGGCTGGTGCGAAATCAATATCAATAAACCGGAACAAGTCCTTGCAGAATCGGAAGACCCTGTTCTGGCACCGGGAAAACTGGGTGCTTTCGACATGGACGGTGTTATGGCCAGCACCATGGTGAGGTTTGGAGAAGAACGGCGGCTCTATTACATCGGTTGGAATCGCGCTTTTGGCGTCCCTTTCCGCAATTGCATAGGGCTTGCAGTCAGACAAACGGCAGACGGCCCGTTCGAGCGACTCTTCGATGGCCCCGTGCTCGATAGAGGACCGAGCGACCCGTACTTCCTCGCAAGTCATGATATCGTAGTTGATGGCGCCAGTTGGCATATCTGGTATCTCTCGGGTCTCGATTGGATTCCAGGGGACCCGCCCGGCTCGACCTACAATCTGCGTTACGCGGTGAGCGAGGACGGAATTACATGGCAGCGACATGGAACGGTCGCCGTCGACTTTGCGCATCGGAATGAAATTGCGATCGCGAGACCCACTGTCGTCCGCGACGGAGACCTCTGGAGGATGTGGTATTGCTACCGCGGCACGAACTTCCCGTACCGAATCGGCTATGCAGAATCAGATGATGCCGTTACATGGACGCGCCGGGACGCATCCGCTGGAATTGTCGCGTCGGAAACGGGTTGGGATAATGAGATGGTCTGCTACCCAAATGTTTTCGATCACGGTGGTCAACTATACATGCTTTATAACGGCAACGGTTACGGCGCGAGCGGTATCGGTTTAGCCATCCTCGAATAGCTTTTATTTCAGAACGGAATAATACTTTGCTACGCCCTACGTACTATAAAACACCAATGCTGCATCGCAATATAATCGGTTCTCTATCAGGCGCCGCGTCGCTATGTTCCGCTTGGCTTGGGGCGTGGAGGGAACAATATGTTAGTAGACCAAGATATGCGTCGAATTCTTTGCCCCTCAACCAATGCCTAGCTGTCCGGCTACGGCTTGCTGCCCGCCCTGCAAATTGCGTCGGTCAGGGTCGGCGGATTGTCCTTCGGCTAGACTGAAAAGACGACGACTGATCATGCGGTAC
>DJKK01000285.1 GCA_002434595.1 Alphaproteobacteria bacterium UBA6544
GTTTGAGCCCTGCACCAAATGGGCAGACAGGGTACATGATCCGAGACGGATTCCGGAGCTTATCAACCGTGCCTTCCACGAAGCGATGGGTGGCAAGCCGGGACCGGTCTACCTCGATCTCCCGGGCGATGTCTTATATGCCGAAGTCGACGAAAATAAAATTGACTGGCCAGACCCCTGGGATCCGGCGAAACGTTCCCGTCCGGCGGCGAGCAACGCCGAGGTCAAGCGCATCCTCGAGCTGCTGAAGGGCGCGAAACAACCGGTGATTATTTCGGGCTCGGGTATTCTCTGGTCTGATGCCTCGTGTGAACTGCAGACTTTCGTCGAAGCCTCGGGAATCCCGTTCTACACAACGCCGCAGGGCCGTGGCGTCATCCCCGAGGATCACGAGTACTGCTACCTGACAGCACGCTCGACAGCCTTCCGTGAGGCCGATGTGATTCTCGTCCTCGGTACGCGGATGAACTACATCATCGGCCACGCGGCGCCGCCGCGCTTTAACGCGGATGCCGCCGTCGTGCGCGTCGATATCGATCCGGGCGAGATTGCCAATAGTCCGCGCAAGCTGGATGTAGGTGTCGTTGGCGACATCAAGACGGTCCTCGGACAGCTGACTGACGCTTTAGATGGTCATGTCACCCCGGAGAGTTTCGCCACATGGCGCGAGCGGCTGCGCGGGCACAATTCATCGAAGACAGCGCAGGCAGAAGAAGTTCTCTCCAATCCCTCGAAGCCAATCCATCCGCTGCGCCTCTGCAAGGAAGTCCGTGATTTTATGGACCGCGACGGTGTTCTGTGCGTGGATGGTCAGGAGATCCTTAACTTCGGACGCCAGGCGATGCCAACGTTTACCCCAGGCCACCGCCTTAACTCAGGCTGCTTTGGCACCATGGGGGTCGGCCTGCCGTTCGGCGTCGGCGCTAAGGCGGCGAAGCCGGACAAGCAGGTTGTCGTCGTTCACGGTGACGGGTCTTTTGGGTTCAATGCGATGGAGCTCGACACGGCGGTCCGTCACGACCTTCCGATTACCGTCGTGATCAGCCTGAACGGCGGCTGGACGGCCGATCCGAAGAAAGAAAAACCGGGCAGGAACCTCGGTTACACGCGCTTCGACAAGATGGCCGAAGGGCTTGGCTGTCATGCTGAGTTTGTCGAGGATCCGGATGATATCCGCCCGGCGCTCGACCGGGCGCGCGAAGCCAACGAGGCCGGCAAGGTGGCGCTGGTTAACGTTCGCACCGATGAGGACGCCGGTGCCACGACGACCGCGTTCACTCAGTACCGGACTTGATCGCCGGTTGCCGACCGACCCCTTTTCAACTGGGGAAGGGGTTGGTTTGTCAGAAGGAGAGGGGCCATGACCCTTCCGTCCGATATTGCCGATAAGCTCCGTCTGCCGCTGATCTCAGCACCGATGTTCCTGGTATCCGGGCCCGACTTGGTAATCGGAGCGTGTCGAGCGGGGGTCATTGGGTCGTTTCCGACGGCTAACTGCCGCACCTTGGACGAACTCGATGTATGGCTCGGTCGAATAGCCGCGGAAACGGAAGGGTCCGCGCCCTTCGCGCCGAACCTGATTGTCCACAAATCAAATGCTCGTCTACAGGAAGACGCAGCCCTTGTCGCGAAACACAAAGCACCGCTGGTCATTGCCAGTGTCGGCAGCCCGGAGCCGATCATGGAAACCATTCACGAGTATGGCGGCCTAGTTTTCGCGGATATTGCTTCGATGCGCCATGTGGAGAAGGCAGTCGCGACTGGCGTCGACGGGCTGATCCTGTTGACCGCCGGGGCCGGGGGGCAGACCGGCTGGGCCAACCCATTTGCCTTCGTGCGCGCGGTGCGGGAGATCTATGAAGGGCCTGTTGTGCTCGCTGGCGGTTTAAGCGATGGGGTCGCCCTCCGTGCGGCCATGACATTAGGCTGCGATCTCGCGTATATGGGCACTCGCTTCATTGCCACGCGGGAAAGTATGGCGGTGCAGGAGTACAAGGGCATGCTGGTCAACAGTTCGCTCGACGATATCATTCTGACCAGTGCCTTTACTGGTCTTCCCGCAAGCAAGCTGCGCCCGTCGATCGTCGCGGCCGGCCTTGATCCCGATGCTTTATCGGCACGTGGCATGATCAATGTCTCTGAAGACATTAACCCGGACAAACGTCCCAAGCGCTGGAAGGATACTTGGTCGGCGGGCCATTCCGTCTCGGGTGTAAAAGATGTGCCGCCGGTCTCGGAATTGGTCGACCGGTTGGTGGCGGAGTACGAAAGAACGGCCTGAAGAGGGGAATTCACATGACGGGACGGCTCGACGGCAAGGTAATAATCATCGCGGGTGCGGCATCGCGCGGCGAGGGGGTCGGCACCGGTAAAGCGATGGCGATCCTTTCAGCGCGCGAAGGCGCCAATGTCCTGCTGGTCAACCGCTCGGTCGATCGGGCGGAGGATTTGCGCGCAGAGATCGTGGCGGAGGGTGGCGAAGCGTCGGTCTTTGCGGGCGATGTCAGTACGGAAGCGGATGCTCATGCCATGGTTGCCACAGCGGAGGAGCGTTACGGCAAGGTCGATGGCTTGGTCAACAATGTCGGCGGCGGTATTGCCGGCACCATCGCGGAAATATCCGAAGAGGACTGGGACACGGTCGTTCAGATCAACCTCAAGACAGCGATGCAGGGGACCAAGGCCGTTGTTCCGGCAATGCTGCGCAACGTCGGTGGCTCGATCATCAATATCTCGTCAATCGTCGGATGGGCTGGGATGATCGCAGATCAGGGCTCCGCCGCCTATGCGACTGCGAAGGCGGCCTTGCATGGCCTTACGCACTCGACGGCTGCGAACTATGCGACCCAAGGCATCCGCTGTAATTGTATTATCGTCGGGACGGTCGAGACACCGATGGTCGCCCGCCTTGGCGAGGAAGCGCTGCGTCGTCGGGTTGAGATGGTGCCGATGCAGACTAAAGGCACTGGATGGGATATCGGCCACGCTGCGGTCTATCTCCTGTCGGACGAAGCGCGCTGGGTGACCGCGGTCAATTTGCCTGTCGACGGTGGTCTGATCGGCCTCCGCACCTGGCCACGCTAGAACGGATTTAAGCTCTAGATATCCTTCATCAGGCGATCTGCCTTATGCACAAGCAACCGCGTAGATGCCCTGAACGTCTCCTGGGAGGTCAATCTGGGTCCAGCTATCGCCGCCGTCCTCCGTGCAGAACACCTGACCCCGGCGCGCACCAGCGACGACGCAGTCCGGTGTTTTGGCGTTCTGCCCGATATGCATCATCGTGCTGTCGACCGAGACGTTGTGGTCGTAACGGCTCCAGGTCTCGCCGAAATCCGAACTCTTGTAGAGTGAACCCGCGTCGCTGACGGCAGCCACGCTGAGGGCCGCGTACATGGTTTCCGGCTCATGGATCGAGACCTGCACGTCGCGGGCATAGGTGAGCGGAGAGTGCTTGCCGATACCAATCTCGGACCAAGTCTCGCCCTTGTCGTCGCTGCGGAAGAGGCCCATCCGCGTGGCGTGTATGACGACGCCCGGATGGGCGGCGCTGACGGTCGTCGCGTGCGTGTCCATCATTCCTTCTGTATCATTATCGCTGCCGATCTGGCTGCGCAGGTGATCCTGCCCCGCGAGGTCCATCAGTCCTCGGCCGATATCGTCCCAGGTATTGCCGCCATCGAGGCTGCGCACCAGACCCCCAACCTCGACACCGACATAGACTTCGTCTGGATTGCTCGGGTCGAGGCACATCCGAACCGTCCGGCTCGGGAAGCCCATCCGGCAGAGGCCGGCTGGCTCGGGCACATCGAGTTCCTCCCAGCTGGTGCCGCCGTTTGTGGTACGGAACACGCCCTGGTCCTGTGTTCCCGCATAGATGATTTTCTCGTCTGTCGGATGCAAAAGGATGGACCAGGTCACCGCGTTGTCGCTGCGGAGCGGCAGGGCTTTCCAGCTATCGCCGCCATCCTCGCTGAGATAGGGGCCGACCTGCGTGCCGATATAGAGCCGGTTCGTCTGCCGCGGGTCGACAACAATGGCCCGAACTTCGCAATTATCAGGTAGGCTGCCCGCCGTCAGGTTCTCCCAATCGTCACTGCCGGCCTTCAGGCGAAACAGTCCGAACTGATGATCCTTGTTCTTGGCCGCCGTCCATTTGGCGGCACCTGCATAGACGGTCGATTGCATGGTGCGCTCCTCAAGTTCAATTCGCTTGAGTAGTGATCTAGTCCGACCCGCCCGGCATGTCGCGTAGTTGCTGTGCCAATGCCTGCGGGAGGGTTACTCCGTCTTGCGCGGCTTTGGCACGCTGTTCGTAGCGGCGTTCACCCGGAAGCCGCGTTCCCGGTTGGTCGGCGACCTCCGTCAGGAGGTCCCTGAGGCGCGGTCCGAACCCGCCGGCGGAAAGAGGTCCGGGATCGATGGCCAACAACAGCTGCCCAACATGCGGCGGATCTCCCTCGCCAGAAAAGAAGGAGCTGGCTTCGTAACCGAACTGCGAGGCGGAGAGTGCGGCGGCCAGGATCTCAACCATAAGGACCAGCTGTGCACCCTTGGCATCGCCCATCGGCAGCATGGTGCCGGCGAGCGCCGCCTTGGGGTCCGTCGTCGGATTGCCATCCGCGTCGACCGCCCAGCCTTCCGGAATGCTCTCACCGACTTGGGCAGCGGCATTGATCTTGCCGCGCGCCACTTTCGACAGACTCATATCAATCACCAGTGGATCGCCATCGCTGCGGGGCGCTGCGAAAGCCAGTGGATTGGTGCCAAAGACACCCTGATTCCCGCCCCAGGGGGCGATCGCGACCGGGCCGTTGCCGAAGCTGAGCGCGACCAGTCCCTTGCGGGCCAGCGCCTCCACTTGGTGCCCGGCGACGCCGGAGTGATGTGAATTTGCGATGGCCGCGGCGGCGATACCGGTCCGCGGTGCGAGGGCCGCAAGACCTTCGAGTGCGAGGTTGAGCGCCGGAAAGGCGAAACCGCTCCGAGCGTCGATGCGGAGCGCGGCGTCGGCGACCTGTTCCGAAACTGGTGTCGCGTGCCCGTCGACCTTGCCGGAGCGTGCCTGTGCGGCGTAGGAGGGGATGCGCGACGCCCCGTGGCCCTTTTGGCCGTCCGCCTCCGCCAAGACGAGGGCCGTCGCGACCTGCTCGGCGTTGCCTGCGCTCGTGTCGTGCGCCACCAGGATGCGTTGCGTCAGTGCCTGTAGGTCGTCGAGTTTGAGGTTCAGGTCGCCCACGGTTTTATACCGACGGACCGAACCGGCTGACCGAGAGCTGATCTTCTTTCAACACCTCGCAGCGAGTGATCTTGCCTTGCGCGACCTTTAGCATTTCGTCCCAGAGGCGCTCGGCCGCGGTCTCCAATGCCTCGCCCTCGCTGATGATCGCGCTGACGTTAACGTCAATATTCTCCTTCATCGTCGCGGCGGTGTGCGGATTGCCGGTAATCTTCACGGTCGGCGACACCGGCGCCCCGATGGCGTTACCCCGTCCGGTCGAAAAGATGATCATATGTGATCCGCCGCCGAGTAGGCCGGTCATCGACTCGCAAGCGGCGGACGGCGTGTTCATGATGACGAGACCCCGTTTTGACGGTGCTTCCGCATAGTCCACCACCTCGACGATCGGGCGCGAACCTCCCTTGGCGATCGCACCAAGGGACTTTTCTTCCAGGGTAGTCAATCCGCCTTCGATGTTGTCGGGTGTCGGGTTGGTGCCGCGCATGTCGACGCCGTTGCGTTTCGCCTCGTCTTCGAACCACTGGACCATCTTATAGATGCGTCTGCCGTCTTTGAGATGGACCGCGCGTTCGGCGAGAATGTGTTCAGCCCCCATGAATTCTGCGGGTTCGGAAAGGATGATCGTGCCGCCGGCGTCAATAAACCTGTCGGCGAAGAGACCGACGGTCGGATTTGACGCGAGACCAGAGGTAGTGTCAGAACCGCCGCATTCCACGGCGACGATAAGGTCGGCAAACGCGCATTCCGTGCGCACCTGTTCCGACGCGGCGACGACCAGGTCGGCGGCCACGCGCACACCCTCCGTCGTCAGGGCCATGGTGCTGCCGGCTTCCTGCAAGCCAAGTGCTTCGACTGGTTTGCCGCTAGGTCGGATGCGGTCTGCTAGGGCATTTGCCGTCGTCATGCTGAGGCCGAGAACCAGCACCGATGCGACATTCGGGTGAGCCCCGATCCCGGCAAGCGTTCGCAGTGTCATCTCAAAATCATGGCCGATTTGGGTGCGGCCGAACGGAGTCGCGATGGCGGTGGTTCCGTCGACGATATCAGCGATGCGGGAGGCGCACGGGTTTGTGTTGTCCATTGCCGAGACCACGGCGACGATATTGCGCACACCGACACGGCCGTCCGGACGCCGATATCCCATGAACTGTGTCATGCTTTATCCCCACGGGCGCGGACACTTTCGACATTGTGGATGTGTACGTGTTCCCCCGCCGCGATTGGCTGGGATGCGATGCCGATCGTTTCAGCGTATTTGGTAATTTCACCGCCCGCGGCGATGTCCGTCAGCGCCACCTTGTGGCCGAACGGGATGTCACCCTTAAGCGTCACCGAACGCGTGTCGGCATCGATCTTGACGACAGCTTCCTCTCCCTTGCGCATGTCGGCGAGGCATGTCGCAACATTGTCGGTCGCTTTCATCACGACTGTCTTGTCCATTGGCATCTTCCTTCCGCCAAGTGAGAATACACCGTGGACATATGTGATCCAGATAATGGGGGATATATTCATGTCGGAAGAACGCTGGATCGGTGAGCGGGCGCGCATCGGTATCGCCGTTCCGTCAACCAATATCGCTGTCGAATACGATTGTCAGCGAATAATTCCCGAGGGGGTCACTTGGCATTTCGGGCGGTTTTTCATTGAAGTGCGGGACCTGTCTGATGATGCCAGCTTCCTGCGATTTGTCGAAGCCATACAGGAGACAATCCCACTGTCGATGCGCGATCTGGTCACGGCGGAGATCACCTATGCGATGATGGGCATGTCGGCCGAGACCTTCTGGGGCGGGCGCGCCGGAAACGAGACATTTCAGGCTCGTATCCGCGAGATTATCGGCCCGGATATGGGTCTCACGACGGGCGCGAATGCCGCTGACACCGCATTGAAGGCCTTCGGAATCAAGAATATCGCGGTCCTGACGCCCTACCAGCCAGTGGCCGATGAGCAGGTGCGGACGTTCTTTGGCGAGTCCGGATATGAGATCAAGCGGTTGCACGGTTTGAAATGCGATAGCGCGCATGGCATCGCCAACACGTCGCGCGAGCGTGTGCTTGATGTCGTCGTCAACGAACTCGAAGGAGACGACGTCGATGCCATAGTTCAGGTCGGCACCAACCTCAGTACCGTTGATCTCTTTCCGACGCTGGAGCGGCAATTGGGTAAGCCGATGATTGCGATAAACATCGCGTTGATCTGGCATGCGCTCCGGGCGGCTGGCATCGACGACAGGTTCTACGGCAAAGGGCGTTTGCTGGAGGAGTTCTAGGGCATACTACTTAACATGATGGGAAGTGAACGGAGCGATAAGAGATGCTGACGACGAAAGAGAACGACCTGTTGACGCAAACTGGTCCGGAAACTCCGATGGGACAGTACTTTCGGCGCTTCTGGCAGCCGGTGCTTTTGTCGGAGGAATTGCCGGAAACCGATGGCGATCCGGTGCGGGTTTCGGTGCTCGGCGAGGAACTAGTCGCTTTTCGAAATACGGAAGGGAAAGTCGGCTTGGTCGAACGCGAGTGCCCCCATCGCGGTGCTGATCTGTTCTTTGGGCGGAACGAGGAATGCGGTCTCCGCTGCGTTTATCACGGTTGGAAGTTCGACGTCGACGGCAAGGCGGTCGATCTACCGAATGTGCCGCCAGGGGTGCGACATCATGAAACGGTCCGTCTCAAAGCGTATCCGACCCGCGAGTTTGGCGAAATTCTTTGGGCGTATCTAGGACCGCAGGAGAATGGCATTCCTGAACTTCCTCATATGGAGTTCGGTTTTGTTGAACCTGCCGGCCGCTATGTAACCAAGCAGCTGATGGAGTGCAATTGGGCGCAGGTCATGGAAGGCGATCTCGATACGTCGCACTTCTCCTTCCTTCATATGCCGGCGCCAAGCGTACCGTCGAATGAAAATCCCGATGCGCCGGCGGATGAACGGCGACTTAAGTGGATTCGCAATGATCCCATGCCGAAGTTTCAGATATTGGAGCATGATGTCGGGTTTGTGGTGGGTGGCGCGCGGGCGACGGATGACGCCGACGAGACCTATTGGCGAATGACGCAGTATACGCTCCCTGCCAATGGGACCGGCCCTTCGACGATGCCGGGCGAGACATACTTCGGCTTCACGGTGGTGCCGGTCACGGACGTGGCATGCTGGATGTATTGCTATGCGTGGAATCCGGATCGTGACCTGGGTAATGCAGAACGGAAGAAGCTTTCGACGACCGGCCACGGTATTATCGCGGAGACGGATGAAAACTACATTCCTCTAAGGAATCGCGGAAACGACTACGAGATCGACCGCAATGTTCAGCGTACCCATACCTTTACTGGCATTAAGGGATTGGCCGAGCAGGACATCATGATTCAACAGAGCCAGGGTTTCATTGCGGACCGCACGCGCGAAAACCTGACCGCGACCGATGCGGCGGTTGTGAAATTTCGGCGGACGGTAATGGAGGGCGCTCAACGTCTCGCCGAGAACGGAGAAGAGCCGGAAGCGCCCTGCCGGCATGACGCATACAAGACCCGCCCCGGCAGCTGGTTTGCTAGTGAGGGCACGCCCTTCGAAGATGTGTTGCTCGAACGGTTCGGGCACAATCGCGGACTTGTGTTGTAAGGAGGGCGAACCGATGTTGACGGCGGAAGAGAATGCCATCCTGACAGAGACCGACGCGGATACCCCGATGGGAGAGTATTTTCGTCGGTATTGGCAGCCGATCGCGCTATCCGAGGAACTGCCGGAGCCGGACAGCGACCCGTTGCGCGTCACAGTCATGGGCGAGGAGCTTGTAGCGTTCCGCGACACGAACGGTTGCGTCGGGTTGATGGACAGGCATTGTCCACACCGCGGCGCCGATTTGTTCTTCGG
>DJKK01000214.1 GCA_002434595.1 Alphaproteobacteria bacterium UBA6544
CCGACGCCGCGGCGTCCGTCCGAACGGCGGGTCCTGGCCGGCGGTTCGCTATCGAGACTCTTTGGTACTTTCGGCGCAGCCCACTGCCGGGAATGGACCTTCGCCCTCACTTGGTTGAAGGCCTGTTGTGTTACCGGCTCAAGATCGAGAAAAAATCGTGTATTACCTTCCGATCCGCCATCCAAGATCGCGTGGCGCGCGACACGGACAGGTCGCGTCACATCGACCACCACGCGGTTGTTGCCCGGTTTGAAAAGCCCAAATCGGTAGTTTGCCACAAACCCGACCGGTTCTTTCATTTGGCGTAGCGGGGCTCGCCATGATACGTCCGGAAGGTCGATGACAACCCGATAGGGGTTTCCGAGCAGAAAAATTTGATAGGGAAACGCCTTAGTCGTTTCCAGTACCAATCGCGTTTTCTGCGGATGCACGCCGATACGTACTTTTGTCACTTCCGTCGCGGCAGTGGCCTCCCCGACAGCCATCCAAATGATGATTGCTAGAGAAATGCCGAATCGTACGCAAGCTTTCAAAATAGCACCTGCTGGATCAAAGATATTGCGTGCGTCTCACCGAACGGCCCAAGATATACCGCCTTACGGAGGCTACCTTCAATCAGAAATCAGAGCATTGGGGGGCGAAAAACACCTCTCTGCGCATTTCCGCATTGTCGAATGTGGTCTCATAGGCGTATCTTACCACTGTGTGGTCGCAAGGCTCACTGGTTCAATGCGATGGACGCTGGGACCGTCCTGCCCTGTATTTCCGGTTAGACCCGAGACACCTCGCGGCTTTCGCGACCGTGGCACAAGGTACGAGACAGAATCTAATATGATCAAATCGAAGCCAGATATTTTCGCCAGCGCTTATGCAGCCAAGACGGCGCATCCGCGGCGACGCGTGACGCTCTACAGCGTTGCAAACGCCGCGTCGACGGCTTCGCCAATGAACAACGCGCACAACCTTCTCGACGGCCCCTATAGGGCGCCGGGTAGTCGTTGCGTCCTGGAGCTTTTTAATGACAAGAAGAATGCTAATCGACGCCGCACACGAGGAAGAGACTCGTGTTGTGGTCATGGATGGAAACCGCGTCGTCGACTACGATGCGGAAATCGCAAATAAGCGACCCCTAAAGGGAAACATCTACCTCGCAAAAGTTACGCGGGTCGAACCGTCGCTACAGGCCGCCTTCGTCGAATACGGTGGAAACCGTCATGGTTTCCTCGCCTTCAATGAAATTCATCCCGATTATTACCGCATCCCGATCGCGGACCGGGAGGCGCTGATCGCTGAAGAAGCAGAGGCGCAATCGGGCGACGACGGTGAAGAGGGCGAAAGCGTCGAGACGGTTGGCGGCGACGAGTTAGAAGATGTCGAACGTCGCCGGGTGTCGATGCAACGGCGCTACAAAATTCAGGAAGTCATCAAACGTCGGCAAATCCTGCTGGTTCAGGTGGTGAAGGAAGAACGGGGAACGAAGGGCGCCGCCCTGACGACCTATCTCTCCCTTCCCGGCCGTTACTGTGTGTTGATGCCAAACACATCGCGCGGCGGCGGCATCAGCCGCAAGATCACCAATGCCCGCGACCGCAAGCGTTTGAAAACCGTCATCGATGGTCTCGGCATTTCGGACGGCATGGCCGTAATTCTGCGAACGGCCGGGTCAGAGCGATCGAAAGTAGAAATCAAGCGGGACTACGACTACCTACTGCGGTTATGGAACGATATTCGGGAGTCGACGCTCGCCTCCACGGCCCCGACGCTAATCTACGAAGAGGGCAACCTGATCAAACGGACCATCCGCGATCTCTATGCGAAGGAGATCGAGGAAATCCTGGTTGAGGGCGAAGGAGGATACAAGACCGCCAAGGATTTCATGAAGACCCTTATTCCCAGCCATGCCAAGAAGGTAAAAAAATATAACTCGGAGAGCTTGTCTCTATTCCAAGAATTCCGCGCGGAATCGCTGCTCGAATCCATTCACAATCCAACCGTACAGCTCCGGTCGGGAGGCTACATCGTCATTCACCAGACTGAGGCGTTAGTGGCAATTGATGTCAACTCTGGACGCGCCACGCGCGAGCGTCACATCGAAGAGACGGCACTCAAAACGAACTGCGAGGCCGCCGAAGAGATAGCCTATCAGCTCAAGCTACGCGACCTCGCCGGGCTGATCGTGATCGACTTCATCGACATGGAAGAGAACCGGAACAACATCACAGTCGAGCGTCGTTTCAAGGATTCGCTGCGCAGCGACCGGGCGCGCATTCAAATCGGACGGATCAGTCCGTTCGGGCTGCTAGAGATGTCGCGGCAGCGACTTCGCCCCAGCTTAATTGAGATTACGGGAGATCCGTGCCCGCATTGTGGCGGCACAGGTTTCATGCAATCGACCGATTGGACGGCACTGCAAGTGCTCCGGGCGATAGAAGAAACGGCAAATCGGGAGCGAGCAACGTCGGTCGAGCTCACCGTATCCGCCGAAGTTGCGCTTTATATTCTGAACCAGAAACGACAGGCCTTAAGCGAAATCGAAGAACGCAACGGTCTGAGAATTACGGTATCGACCAACGGCGAGATCCGGGGTGGTATCTGGGAGATCGAAGTGCTGCAGCGCGCTGAAGGCGCGAGCAACAAACGCGGCAAGGAAATCGGCGACGAAGAACGCAGCGAAGAAGGCTGTCGACGCCGTCGTCGCGGGCGGCGCCGGAAATCGCGACAGGAAGACATTGAAGCTAACGCCGCCGAAGCGACCGAAGCGACCGAGGCGACCAACACAGCAGAGGATCCGGAAGACGAAGACAATCAAGAGCGCCGGGCAGACGGTGAACGAACCCGTCGCCGACGGCGTCGCGGGCGGCGTGGCGGACGCCGGCGCAATCGTAATGCGGACGAACAAGCCGAAGCTGCGGAAGCTGGAACCGAAGAGGACAGTGCGGCAGAAGGAGAAGCCGCATCGAGCGAGGCGGCGGAGAGCGAAGCCGTGGTCGCCGAAACGGAAGACAGCGGGGCGGTGCCCTCAGCCACCGAGGTAGAAGCAGCAGGTCAAGGGGCCAACGAGGGCTCCGATCAATCTAAATCGGAGGAGAAACCCAAACGCCGTCGCCGTCGTCGGACAAAGAAGGAAATCGCCGAGGGCGAGACAGTTGCGACGGAAGAAGCACCCACTTCAGCTGAGGCAGATTCGAATAGCGACCGTGCCGCAACTGCGGCCCAGGCGACCAGCGACGATCCGTCGCCTGATTCGACCGACGATGCTGCGGATGCAGTTCCGGAGCAGAATGCAGTGTCGGAACCGATCGAAGAGGCACCGGCCATGGTTGACAGCGATGATAACCAAACAGAACGGGAAGAGCCGTCGGAAACAACCGCGGCCGCTCATGTTGCCGAAACGGAGACAAGTGACGAACCAGCGGAGCCGCCGCGCAGAGGCTGGTGGCAACGCGTCGTGAACTAGGAAAAAAGACAACTCTCCACATCTCGCCTTCGGCACCGAAGAATTGAATTGGGAATCGTCCTCGCTCAACTTTTTTACAAATGTGCAACTGAATTTCGATACGCGAGGGGCGTGCCGCTGGATAAATGGGTTGCGAATATGGTGGACGTCGCGAAAACGCGCAAAGAAACCACTCTTTCTCGCCGCCGACTATTCGACGGAATTTGGCGTGCCGTCCAAAGCATCCTCTTCGCGCTTTTAATCCAGACAATAAACAATCTGATCCGAGAAAACCGGATCGACCTTCACATCCCAAACCTCGAACACGGTGTATTTGCCCGCGCAGAAAAGATTATACGCCGCCCGGATCTCGCAAGTCGGCGAAAGCTTCATCAATAGAGATGGGGATGTCGCAGAGGAGGACATGGTTCGCCTGCCTCTATGGCACTCCTTCGAGAAGGATGCCCGATTAGAGCAACGAGCTACAGTGCGGAGATTCAATGCCGTCCGACAATGCACCAAGGTCTATTTTACGCCGAACAATAGCGAGCGCAGCCAACACGATTCGGCGCCACACTGCGATATCGGAAACGATTTTTATATGAACTCTTCCTCGACCCTGAAATGCTTT
>DJKK01000155.1:0-949 GCA_002434595.1 Alphaproteobacteria bacterium UBA6544
CTTTCGATGTTTTGTCCGTGCCGCGCGCGGACGGCAAATGTCAAAATTCCCAAACTCAACACATGAACAATGCATTCGGCATGGCATTAGGAGGGCCATTGATAGACAGAGCTTTGGGAGCAGGCTAAACCTGATATGCCAGATGCCGGACCGGCCGTGGTGGGCCCCTCAAGAAAACAGTTTCAGGAAATCGATTTGTGCTGCGACGACAATAATTTCGGGGTGACGCCGATATGACGGAGAGCGGTATTGCACAGGTTCGCACCGCCTTGGAAAAAGGAAATACGGTGGAGGCGGAGAAACTGGCGCGCACTGCGCTTGAGCGCGACCCGGAGGACTCTCTGGTTCATGCATATCTCGGTGCAATCTTGATGGGACGGGGGGCGGTCGCCGATGCGCTGCAAAGCTATAGGTTGGCGATCGAGTTGCAGCCGGAGGTTGCCGTCTTCCACAATGAATTCGGAACCGCGCTTGCAGCATCCGGTGAATTTGAGGAGTCGGCCGAAGCGCTAACCAAGGCGGCGGAACTCTCCCCCGAGGTGGCGGAGATACGCAACAACCTTGGCAACGTGCATCGTGCGCTCGGTGATCGGACTGCGGCTGCCGAATGCTATCGCGCGGCGCTAGCGATCCGTGCGGAATATCCTGAGGCACTTACCAACCTCGGTGTCGTGCTTCAGGAAAGTGATGACCTGGATGGTGCGGAGGATGCCTACCGCCGGGCCCTTGTTTTGGATGGTGAAAATCCGTTCGCACTTACGCATCTAGGTGTCATCCTAGCGGCGAAAGGGGAGTTGACGGCTGCGGAGAAGGCACATCTATCCGCCATTGAATCCAATCCTAAGCTTGCCGGTCCCTACAATAATCTGGGGATTGTCCTGAAGGATCAGGGTCGTCTAGACAGTGCACTCGAAGCTTATGAAATGGCGATAGGTCTCAGTCCGAACGA
>DJKK01000155.1:1336-6300 GCA_002434595.1 Alphaproteobacteria bacterium UBA6544
CATCTTTTTGCGGAGCACGTCGCCTTTGCGGAACGGTTCGAGACGGGTAGTGAACCCGAATCCAACTTTTCCGAAAGAGGAGAGCCACGGCTGAGGATCGGCTACGTATCTCCGGATTTTTATAGTCATTCCGTGGCGTCTTTTGCTGAACCTATAATTGCGGCCCACGACCGTGCGCGCTTCCACGTCACATGTTATTCGGATGTGATCGGTGGTGACGCAGTGACGCAACGGATCCGTTCTTTGGCGGATGCTTGGCGCGACACTGCTGACGACAATGATGAGGACCTGCATCGCCGGATCGTCGAGGACGGGATCGACGTTCTCATCGATCTTGCCGGACATACCGCGGACAACCGAATGGGTGTGTTTGCGCGGCGGGCAGCACCGGTCCAAGTCAGCTGGATTGGATATCCTGCGACGACAGGATTGTCCCGCATGGACTATCGGGTAACCGATACGTTAGCTGATCCCAAGGGCGATGCCGACCTCTGGCATACCGAAACATTGTTGCGTCTCGAGTCCGGGTTTCTTTGCTACCGTCCGCCAGACGACACACCCATCCCCGTCCCGAAGTATGACAGGGCGCCGACTTTCGGTTCATTTAATAATTTCTCGAAGGTCAACGATAAGGTCATTGATATTTGGTCTGAGCTGCTCGTTGCGAAACCGCGATCGCGACTGATGCTTAAGTGCCGCCAGCTTGCGGATGAGGGTACTCGTAATCGTTTGCAGCACGCATTTTTTACGCGCGGCGTTGGTGCGGAGAGGTTGGTATTGCAAGGACGCATCCGGTCGCGCGAGGCGCACATGGCGCTTTACGGCGAGGTCGATGTGGCGCTCGATACATTTCCGTATAACGGAACTACAACGACTTGCGAGGCATTATGGATGGGCGTCCCGGTGGTGACGATGTCGGGTGAGCGCCATGCTGCCCGGGTCGGAGACAGTCTTTTGTCCCGCGCTGGTTGGCCCGAGTGGATTGCACGGGACAAATCACAGTATATCGAAGCAGCATGCAGGCTTGTTGCGGAACGCCCGAAGCCTCAGGTTATACGGGATCGGTTAGCGGGATCGTCGATCATGGATGCTGGCGCGGTGACAGGCGCCTTTGAAGCCGCGCTCGGGGAAGTCTGGCGGAGGCGCTGTAGACAATCTGCGTGATAAGATCCTTCGGATGTCTCGGTGGGTCGATGTGGAGACAAACCGCCGTCTCTGGCGCACCCATCCGATGATTCTTGCCAATATCGCAATTCCCTTGCGAGGCGACGTCGATACGGCATTCGTCGGCAATCTTTCGGAATCTTATTTCACGTTTCGGTCGCAACGGGCACGGCGGTCTTCATTTGCATCTTCTTCGGCTTCAGTTGCCTGAGAATGGGGACAACGGCGCCAACCGCGGAAGCGGCGGGCGTCGGGAATATCGGTGAAGTACGATCCATTCTTTGGCGTGCATTGTGTCTGTCCACTCTGATTTCGATTGTTCTGCTGGCAATGCAATTTTCGATCATTGATCTCGCTCTTTGGATGATATCCGCCAGATGTTCGCATCGTTCGGAATTGATGGCCTCGCTTTTGCGGCAGAAGCACTGAGCGGCGAGGCAATCGGGCGCGGCCATGTTTTGCGGTTCCTTGTCGCGGCACGAGTAGTCTAGTTCTGGATGGCTATTTTCGCTGTCGTGAACGTGACGATCTACCTTCTGTTTGGCATGACTATCGTTCGCCTGATGGCCGACATTGAGACAGTGAGACGAATGGCTGAAGCATAATCTGGTGTTCGATCGCTGTGCCGCTGGTCTCCTCTTGGGCCTTCAGTTTCGGCAGTATATTTATCGGAGCCACGTGCACGCGCACGCTGCGGAACTCTATGTTTGCGTCATTTGCTGTCTTTCTTGTCTTTGCGTTCGGAATTTCGCCACGGGTGGGATTATGGCGTTTGGCTTGCGTTTTCCTGTTTCCTACATTGCGGGGCGGTATTCTCGCGGCGCTTTATCCGGCTTTGCGCCGCAGCCTCACATGATACTTCAGCGACGCAGAATTGCGACCGCTTCGAGTTCGGCCGACCAGGTGAATTGATCGACTGGTATGATCCGGTCGATTCGATAGCCGCCGTCCCTTAAAATGCGGAGATCGCGTGCGAGAGTGCTTGGGTTACAGGATACGGCGACGACAATCGGAACCTCTGAGCGTGCGAGGTTGTTGGCTTGTTCGCGCGCACCGGCGCGCGGTGGATCGAAGACGACAGCATCAAAATCTTTGAGCTCAGGCTCCGTGAGGGGAGAGCGCGCGAGGTCGCGCTGCTCCACCGTTAGCGATAAGCCCGAGGATGCGTGTCGTGCGGCGGTGACCATTGCTTCGTCAATTTCGAAAGCCGTGACTTTCGCATTTGCCGCCATGGGAAACGAGAGACTACCGAGGCCGGCGTACAGGTCTGCAATGCGGTCTGCACCGGCGATTGCGGGGAGCGTAAGACCGGCGATTGTCCGCTCGCCTTCGACACTCGGCTGGAGAAAGTATCTTTCCGGGAGTTCCAGCGCCGCAGGGCCAAAATGCAATATGGGGCGCCGTCGTAGCGCCAACGGCTCCGCGCCGTTCTGGTCCACCCACGAGATCCGGGCGATGTCGAGACGTTCGGCGAACGCAGCTATCTCCTGGCGGCATTCGGCATTGGGTTCGCGATGACCCCTAGCTGCAATCAACAAATCGAATCCGGTATCAGTCTTTGTAATCCGAATATCGCTTGCGCTTTCGCCAAGACTGGTTACCCGGCACAAAGCGCGGAGTTCCGGAAGCAGTTCGGCGATCTTCGGTATTACGACAGCACATTCCGCAAGTTCGACGATTGAACTCGCTTGTCCGGCCCTGTGAAATCCGATCGTCGTATTACGACCACGTGAGATGGCGAATTCGGCGCGCCGCCTACGGCCGGGCGGCACGGTAACTGCCGGTGCCAACACGAAATTCCGGATTCCTTGCCTCCCAAGTGCCTGCTCCAATATAACGGATTTTAGTCCGCCGATGCTTTCTTCTCTTAGGTGTTGCAGCGCGCAACCGCCGCAACGGCCGAAATGACGGCAGGGTGGGTCGACACGACCGTCACCCGGTTTGAGCACGTCGATGATATGAGCGATTCTGCCGTCACCGCGCTTTTTGCCAACTCCTACCTGTAGCCTGTCTCCAGGCGCTGCGAGCGGAATATAGAGCCGATCACCCGTTTCAAGCGTCGCGATACCATCGCCCCGAGCGCCCAGTCGCTCGACCGTGACTTCTAGCGGAGGCAGCGCCGGAGTTTTATCGTTTCTGCGATTATTTCTGGGCAAGTAAATAACTATTTCGATTAATTTGCTTCTTAGTTATTATAATACAGTAGAAGCGAGTAATATGGGGGTTAGCATTGTCGTGGAAGCGATAACGCCAGCTTTTAATCATGTCGTTTGCGACTTTCATAGGCGTCATATTCGGGTTCGGCTTGTTCGTCCTACGATTGCGCTGAGCACCGATAATTATTTGAAATTCGTCAGCTTTTCCAGTGCCCTCATGGTTATTGGTGGCACTCTGGCGGCGACCCTGATCTGCTAAGGAAGCGCGCGCTATGTCTGGCTGGTCGTGTCGGCTGAAAGCGGCAGGATACACGGATACCAAACCGAAGGTTCCGAACCGAGATATGTTCGATGTTGGAACTTCCGAGAACCTGGCGCAGAACCGGCGGGTCGGCCTTCGTATGCATCCCTAGGAGGCGGCTGCGAGGCCCACCGGATGACGATGAGCTTCACGCAATGAACTTTCTGACAGACATGAGAAGGACGCCGAATGCGTGGCATGGCCTCTCGAAAGACGGGAAATCGGACCGGTGAAGATCAGGTTCTGGGGTGTTAGGGGCAGCATATCCACGCCGTCACCGCGTCACATTGCGTTTGGCGGCAATACAAGCTGTATCGAAGTTCGGATTGATGATCGGGTGATCGTTCTGGATGCGGGAACTGGTATCCGAAATCTCGGAAATTTTCTGGTGAAGGAAGATATCAAGTCCGTTGATATCCTGCTGTCGCATACCCATTGGGACCATATGAATGGATTTCCCTTTTTCACCCCTGCGTATGACCCGAATTGCGAAATTACGATTAAGGCGGGACACCTGATCGATCAGGGCGGACTTCGTCGCATACTTTCCGGACAAATGACGCAGCCAATGTTCCCGGTGCCGTTGGAAGCGATGAAAAGCAAAATGAACATCGAGGACTTTCGTGCGGGTGAATCGTTCGAGATGGGCGATGGGATCCGCATCAAGACCGCGATGCTCAATCATCCGAACGGTGCTACCGGATACCGCATTGAGCATGGCGGTAGGTCGCTGTGTTACATAACGGATACCGAGCATGTACCTGGCGAGTTGGATAGCAACATTCTCAAGCTCATCGAAGGCGCCGACTTGGTGATCTACGATTCGACCTATACCGAAGAGGAATTTCCGCAGAAGGTCGGCTGGGGGCATTCAACGTGGAACGAAGGGGTGAAATTGTGCCGTGAGGCGGGTGCGGGATCGATGGCGATTTTCCATCACGATCCTGACCATGAAGACGCGTTTATGGACAAGCTGGAAGGGGATGCACGCAGCGAATGGGATAACGTATTCGCCGCACGCGAGCAGATGAAAGTGGAACTTACGTAAGTCTGGGAACAACGTGGAAAACGTTCGATATTTCAGCAACAAAGCATGTTCTGCTATTGTCGACATGTGATTCGAAAAGGGACGTGGGCGTATGGTCGATCAATTGTATTGATTGCCGGTTACGAGCGACTAGGTGAACGACGTGCAGCAGTCGAGTGAAATACGGACGACAGACCGCGAGCAAACTTTCGAGCGTTTGATCGAGCTCGGGATCGCCCTGTCTTCGGAACGGGATCATAACCGATTGATGGAAATGATCCTTCTCGAGGCCAAACGAATTCCGAATGCGGATGGT
>DJKK01000075.1 GCA_002434595.1 Alphaproteobacteria bacterium UBA6544
TTGAAAAAATCGGCTCGTTTCTAATCGCAGTTTTTTTGCGTTTTTTCATCCTCGAATGCCCGACGAGCCGTTAATTTTCGTCGAGGTCGCGCTGGTCAATGGTCTCGCCGGAAATGTTCAGGAATTGCTCGACGAAGACGCACCGGTCATCGATCCTAATGATGCGGACACGGCGATTTTCTATTCGATCTCTAACGCACAAAAGGGATTGGCAGGAATAAGCTTTGGTGGGTTCCTGATTAAGCGTGTCGTAGATGTGCTGCAAAGCGAATTCCATGGCTTGAAGACCTTTTCGACATTGTCACCGATCCCGGGATTCCGTGCTTGGCTGGATGAAGCGCTTAACGGCGAGAAAAGCCTAATTATCGAACCCGATATAACGGCACTTCGCGATGTGGCGGGACTTACCGGGGAGAGCGGCGATCCGCTACAGGTTATCCTAGCGACGGAGAATTGGGTGGAAGATGAAACGATTAGTAGTGCCGTCGAGCCGATTTTGATGCGTTTATGCACCCGTTACCTTTTGAAGGAAAAGGGACGGAGCGGGCGTGCCAAGGATCCGGTCGCCCATTTCCATCTCACAAACGGCGCGCAGGTTGAACGGTTGTGCTGGAAGGGCAATGCCTCCGAGGCTGGGATGTCTCGTTCATATGGCTTGATGGTAAATTACTTGTATAGGCTGGATAAGATCGAAGAGAACCATGAATCTTATACGGGCGAACTCAAAATAAAGGCGTCTAGTAATGTTAATCGTCTTTTAAAAAATTAGTGTTATAGTATTTAATAAACTAACCTCACAGAAGACGGCGTTTTATAATTAATCGGCCAAAGAGCCGGGGGAGCACGAAATGCCGGGAAGTGTCTTTAAGTTACATGGAAAAACGCGTGCCCGATTGTTGGATGGCAAGCGACGTGAGGCCGTGAGCCTGTTCATGAAGCGCAGACGCAAGCTTGAGTTTGTGACGTCTGGGGCACTTTTCCATCGCACGAAATCTGACCATTCGGTCGAGACAGCGCGCGTAATCGGCATGCGTACAGATGCTTTCGGCATCGCGCATGTTCGATATGAAGTCAGTATCGCACGGCGCCATATTGCGGCCCCCTATTTTGAAGGCCCTCGAACGCTCGCTCTCGATGCATTTACCGGCACATACACCGAGCGTCTCCCGGTGGACTAGCAGGTCTGTGACCTCACATGCAATTTCTATGATTTGCTTTGCTTGACCGACCCGATCGGTGTTCTTATACAGAGCCGTTCTATGCGCTTGGACGTTGACCGAATTCCGCGGGCGTGGCGGAATTGGTAGACGCGCGTGGTTTAGGTCCACGTGGAGAAATCTGTGGGGGTTCGAGTCCCTCCGCCCGCACCAAGTCCCTCATACGACTGGGCGCATTAGCGAATTGACCACAACAGACCGCGATCGGTTTCGTCCATGCAGGTTAAAGAGACAAAGAACGAAGGCTTGAGCCGGGAATACGCAATTGTTATTCCGGCTGCCGATATTGAGGGGCGCGTCCTCTCCAAGCTCACGGAAATTGGAAAACAGGTTAATATTCCCGGATTTCGACAGGGAAAGGTGCCGACGAAACTTCTACGTCAGCGATACGGCCAGGCTGTCCTTGGAGAAGTCGTTCAGGATGCAGTCGTTGAAAGCTCGTCCCAGGCGATTACGGACAACAGTATCAATCCGGCCACCCAGCCGAAAATCGATGTGACGAAGTTCGAGGATGGCGAAGACCTCGAATATACGATGGCCGTGGAGATCATGCCGGAAATCCCGCCGGTTGATTTCAAGACATTCAAGTTAGAACGTCTAACGTGCGAAATTTCCGATGGGGAAATCGAAAAGTCGATGGCCAATATTGCTTCGGAGATCGTTCGTTCGGAGCCGATTAAGCGCGCTCGTAAAGCGCGGAAGGATGACATCGTCGTCATAGATTTTGTCGGTTCGGTCGACGGAGAGGAATTTGACGGAGGCAAAGCCGAAGATTTCCAGCTGACGCTTGGCGCAGGTCGTTTCATTCCTGGGTTTGAGGACCAGTTGATCGGTGCGAAGCCGAAGGAACATGTCACTTTGAACGTGACTTTCCCGGAGGATTACGGCGCGGAAAACCTCAAGGGCAAGGACGCGGTCTTCGAAGTTGATATTAAGGAAATTCGCGAACGGGTCGAGACGCCAATTGACGACGAACTAGCGAAGTCGCTGGGCTTGGAGTCGCTCGACCAATTGAAGGACGGGACCCGCCAGCAACTCGAACAAAATTATACGATGTTCACGCGGAATCGCTTGAAGCGCGATTTGTTGGACCTCTTGGACGAGGCGCACGACTTTGAAATTCCGCCCGGTATGGTGGAGACGGAAGTTCAATCGATCTGGGAGCAGTTCGAGGAAGCACGCCGCGAAGACCGCTTGGAAGACGAAGATAAGGAGAAATCCGAAGACGATGTTCGCGCTGAATATGAGAAGATCGGACAGCGCCGCGTGCGACTGGGTTTGCTCTTGGCAGAGGTCGGTCGCGTGAACAACATCGAGGTTTCGGCCGAAGAAGTGAACCAGGCGATGTTGCAAGAGGTCCGTCGTTACCCCGGGCAAGAGCGGCAAGTAATGGAATACCTCCAACAGAACGAGCAGGCGATGGCTGGCCTGCGCGCGCCGATTTTCGAAGACAAGGTTGTCGATTTCATCTTGGAAATGGCCGAAGTCACGGAACGGGCAGTGTCGCCTGAGGAATTGTTGGCGGACCCGGATCAGGCGACTGAAGAGAAGAAAGAAGCAGCACCGAAAAAGAAAAAGGCCGCATCAAAGAAGAAACGCGCGTCAAATAAAAAGGCGGACACAGCGAAAGATGATGAAGAAGCCAAGAGCGACGACTGCTGACGTGGCGGGACAATATTGAAAAGAATGAAAGAGCTCCGATGACGATGCACGATAAAATCCGAATGAACGCATTGATCCCGATCGTGGTGGAACAGACCAATCGCGGTGAGCGTTCCTACGATATTTATTCCCGTCTGCTGAAGGAGCGGATCATCTTTTTGACGGGGCCGGTAAATGACGCCGTCGCGAGTGTCATCTCCGCTCAGTTGTTGTTCTTGGAATCTGAGAATCCCACAAAGGACATCGCGTTTTATATCAATTCGCCCGGTGGTGTCGTGACGTCCGGTCTCTCCATCTACGATACGATGCAGTACATCAATCCCGACGTTTCTACCGT
>DJKK01000054.1:0-138 GCA_002434595.1 Alphaproteobacteria bacterium UBA6544
TAATAAGCCATCGCGCCGATGCGTTCCAGAAACTCGTCGACGCCTGTTTCACTTAAGACGCCTGCCATGGAGCCATTCGGCGTCTATGTCCATTGGCCGTTCTGTGCATCCAAGTGTCCCTATTGCGACTTCAACAGC
>DJKK01000054.1:346-3420 GCA_002434595.1 Alphaproteobacteria bacterium UBA6544
CCACCGCGCGGATGCCTTTGCGAAACTGATTGCGGGCTGTTTTGGCTGAAGATTGGCAACAGGGCGGCTTCGGCCTTTATATCCACTGGCCATTTTGCGAGGCGAAATGTCCCTATTGCGACTTCAACAGCCATGTGCGCGATACTATCGACCAAGAACGTTGGTGTAATGCGTTGCTGCACGAGATCGAGACCACGGCTGAAAGCGCACCCAAACGGCCGGTAACCAGTATCTTCTTTGGTGGTGGCACACCGTCGTTGATGCCGCCGGAGACGGTTGCCGCCGTCATGGCTAGGATTAAGACCGTGTGGGGTCTTGCCGAGACGGTCGAAGTGACCCTTGAAGCTAACCCAACTTCAGTCGAGGCCGGCAATTTTTCAGCCTTGGCACAAGCAGGGATAAACCGGGTCTCCCTCGGCATTCAATCGCTGGACGACGGGGTATTGCGGTTTCTCGGCCGCGGTCATAGCGGTCGCGAAGCAATCGCTGCCATCGAGGTGGCGGCCGAACTCTTCGGGCGCTATAGCTTCGACCTGATCTATGCGCGGCCTGAACAGAGTCTTCGCGGCTGGAGACAGGAACTTGAGCGGGCGCTGGCTCTCGCCGGCTCTCATATTTCACTCTATCAACTCACCATTGAGCGGGGCACCCCGTTCCATGGCCTTTTGCGGCAAGGGCGATTGACGCCCCTTGAGGACGAACCCGCCGCCGAGATGTTTCTCGAAACTCGTCAATGGTTGCAAGAGGCCGGACTGCCCGCATATGAGACGTCAAATCACGCGTCACCCGGCGCCGAGTGTCAGCACAATTTGCTGTATTGGCGCTATCAGGACTACGCCGGAATCGGCCCTGGCGCTCACGGCAGGTTATCCTTAGACGGCGCAAAGCATGCGGTCGAAAGACGGCGTAATCCCGAACGTTGGCTGGAAGCGGTGGAGCGCGACGGCCACGGAACGCGCAGCTTAGAAAAACTCGATCAGGGCAAGCGCCTGATGGAATTGGTAATAATGGGTTTGCGAATCGGCGAGGGCATTCCAATCGAGAGGTTTCACCAGGTGACCGGCCACGATTGGACTGACTGCCTCGACCGCGACGCGGTTGGTGTCCTGATCGAACAAGGACTGCTAGAAGACGATCCGAGCGTCATCCGGGCGACCGAAACGGGGCATCTTTACCTCAACGCCGTGCTCAAGAAACTTCTCTCCTGACGCCCTAACCACCGGCCTCGGGGAACGCCGTCGCTGCAGGGCGGCGAATGGCAAAACCCCGGCGATTCACCTCGCGAATTTCGAATACGCGCTCGGCCACACCTTCGCCGCGAAGCCGGAATAACCCGTCAACCCCAAGGAAACCATATGGCTGGACCAGTCGGGACGGCGCAAAGTGGTCGCGCTTATGCGATTGCGAAAGAACCACAGCCAACGCCGTCGCGTCATACGCGAGCGAGGCGATGGCGGCAGGTGGCCGGCCGTAAATCTTCCGATATCTCTCGAAGAAGCTTTTCCGCTCTGCCGCGGGCGGCGCAGCGTACCAACCGCGGCTCAGGGAAGGTTCGCTTTCTATATTTGCGGTCTGCGCCCAATTCGCGAGACCGAGAAGCCGCACCGCCGGCTGATCAACATCGTAAAATGACAGCAACGAGGAAATCGCTTTCAGCTGTTGACCGCTGCCAGGTAGCAAGACCGCGTCGTAATCAACTTCGCCCAGTGTATCGAGTTTTTCCAACCGCTTGAGAACCTGTTTTGACACTTCATCCTCGCGCGCTTCGAGTTCGGCCCGCTGTTCGAGCAAGGCCTTGTGGCGACGCTCATAGTCGGAAATCGCTTTGGCCGGAGCGGTGAAATCAGTCGCCAGCGGGTCGTAGTATTGAACCCGTACGACAACCGCCTCGTGGAATTCCGCGACCTCCTTCATCGCCGCCACGACCGCACGTCCATAGGCGTTGTTCGGGGCGAGTGCCGCATACCGGTAAATACCTTCGGAGACAGCATACTCAACCATGGCTTCGACCTGCTGACGTGGCACGAAGCCGAGGATATAAACCCCGTCTCCCGCAACGGCTCGGGAATTCGAGAATGCGACAACGGAAATGCCAGCCCGCGACGCGACTGGCCGCACGGCTTTTACCGAGCCGGCCAGGAGTGGTCCCAAAATCAGTTTGACCCCGGCATGCACCGCCTCCATCGCGGCGGCGGCGGCACCTTCCGGGGTGCCATTTGTGTCGAATGGAAAGATCGAGAGATCTTCACCTGCCAGATCGAAAAGAGCGATCTGCGCGGCATCCAACAATTCGCGTCCGAGCCTCGCCTGCGGCCCACTCAAGGGCAGTAACAAAGCGATTTTGCGGTCACTGGTCGGCGCGACTACCTTTTGTGACGCCGGCGGCAGCGTCGCCACCTGCGTACGTTCGGGACTGACCACCGTTTGGACAGGCGCCGCTTCGACCTTGGTTGCGGCAGCGACGGCCCCGGTCGTGGATTCCGCTGTGAAAGCCGGTCCTTCCGGGTCGGTCTTGGGCGTGGAATGAACCGGTATCGGAGGCTGTTTCTGCGGTGGAGTATTCGATAACACGGCCGTCTGGCAGGCGCCGAGTGCCAGACCCACGGTTAAACCGGAAAACAATGCCAAGATTTTATAGATGCGGGAAATACTTTTCTCTCCCGTATGCCGTTGAACAGGTCTCCTGCGGTGTCAGCCGCGGAGCGGAGCCTAACTGCGCCAAAGCGACAAGTAAACGCCCGGGGACGGCGTGGTAGTATTGCCCGTGAACCGGCCCGGGAAAGGACATGCGGAGCGTTGGGGGCGACGGGCCGAGGGCGTTGCGCCATGTATGTTGCGGCTCAAAGGATATTCGATCCTTGCCCAACGATTGCGGACACCGTTCAGCGAAATTGACATTGTGGCGCAGCGGGGCCGCACGGACGTGACGGTTGAGACAAAAGACCGCAGCGATCCGCATGCGGCGACAAATGCCGTAACGCCGTATCAACGCCGGCGAATTGAGCATGCCGCTTCTTGGCTGATCGCGAATCGCCGCGATTTGGCCGCGTGCCATCACCGTTTCGATCTAATGA
>DJKK01000054.1:3716-5427 GCA_002434595.1 Alphaproteobacteria bacterium UBA6544
GGGCCGCGTGCCATCACCGGTTCGATCTAATGATCGTCCAGCCGTGGCCTTAGCCCCGCCACCTTCCGGATGCATAGCGCGCCGGTGATTGAGGCCGGTGGGTGGCGTATTTGTTCAATTTCTGGCGACATCCGGCGAATCACATTATTCTCGCAGCCACCGCGAAATGGAATTGTGACGCCATGGCCCTTTCAATTCATTTTTTCCTGCTATCTCTTCTCCTGCTATTTCCGCTGACCAGCTGCGGTATGGCGATCGGCGCCGGTGCGGCCGCAGGTACCGCCGCCATGGAAGAACGAGGCCTGAGCGCCGCGATCGACGATAAAATTATCCAGACACAGATCAATGCGAAGTGGCTTGACTCGGATTCCAGGCTCTTCGTCGACATATCGAGCTCAGTGCACGAAGGCCGTGTCCTGATTGCGGGCAACGTCCAGAAACCCGAGCACCGCGTCGAGGCGGTGCGGATCGCCTGGAGCGTCGAAGGGGTCCGGGAGGTGATCAATCAAATTGAGATCAAAGACCGCAACAGCATCATCGATTTTGCGCGGGACGCATGGATTACAACAAAGCTGACGGTAAAGTTGACCGTTGATAGCCAGATAAAGGCCATCAACTATTCAATCGATACAGTTGACGGCCAAATCTTCATTATGGGGATTGCGCAGAACCAGGACGAGTTGAACCGGGTACAGGCACATGCCGAGGACGTGAGCTACGTCCGACGGGTAACAAGTCATGCCGTCCTCAAGAACGATCCCTCCCGTCGCCTGAAAGTCAGCGTGCCGCCTGACGTGTCCCGGAAATGACCGTTCGCGGGCGCTCACGCGCCTATCTCCGTGAATTGGGTGATGACGCAGTACAGCGTTTAGATATTGCGCGCGCGGCGCTTCATCTTGCCGCATTAACGCGATCACAGCCGGACTTGGGAAATGCAGAAAAGCACCTCGCTGCGCTCGATGAAACGCTTAAGGGCCTCGTTTCAGACAATCCACCCAACAACGCCGTTTCGGCGGCCCATGCGTTAGCGGACGTCTTGGCGCGGCAAAGTGGATACCGTGGCGACGATCAGACTTATGACGATTTGCAGAACGCCGATTTGCTGTGCGTCATCGAGCGGCGCAAAGGGTTACCAGTCGCGCTCGGTATTCTGTATATACACCTCGCGCGCAGTCAGGATTGGACCGCATATGGCCTGAATTTTCCAGGCCACTTTCTAGTCGCCCTCGAGTTTTACGGCGAGCGGACAATCGTCGATCCATTTCACGAAGGCGTCGTCCGGACGCCACCCGAACTTCGGGAACTTCTCAAAATAGTCGCGGGCCAAGACGCTGAGCTCGAACAGAAAATGTTCTTGGCCGTCCCGGACAAGGGTGTATTGCTGCGCCTTCAGAGCAATATTCGCATGCGCCAGATGCAAATGGGCCGCCTGACGGAGGCGACGGATACGATTGAATCGATGCTTCTGATCGCACCGGAGCATGCGGAACTTTGGCATGAATTCGGTGTACTGCATACCAAACTCGGTAATCTCGGCGCGGCGGTTTCAGCATTCGAGACGGCGGTCGAATACGAGAAACGACCGTCGCGCCGCCAAGAGTTTGTCGCGATTTTGCAGCAATTGCGACGGCGGCTAAACTAGAACTTGTGTTGGTACGGCCCTATCTTCAAAGTCCGCGCAGCCAGACCGCGCCAGTCAATATTCAACCAG
>DJKK01000210.1:0-5097 GCA_002434595.1 Alphaproteobacteria bacterium UBA6544
ATGTTTTATTAACATCGTCGAAGTGGCCGCCCGCCACCGGCAAAAGGTGCCGCTTGCGCGGTAAAATAGTCAGAGTTGCCATTGTCGCGTCTTCGTGACCTGAGATGCCGCGAAAGGAATTCTTGAGCAACTCTATTTTCATGACCCCGTATCCGATTGTTATAACTGACGCCGATTTCTCAAGACTGGGAATGCAGTATCCGTGCCGGATTAAAGGCTCCTAACTTGATTAGTTTAGGGGCGTGCATGCGGCAGAAATTGCCGCTTTGGACCTATTGAAATCATGGCAATTCGGCAAATTTGACCGGCCACTAGGCAAAATTAGCCGCATGTCCGGCTGTGCGGTTCGGCGCTTACGGCAGCGCCTAGGAAACGAAACGCATCGACATTTACCATGCGCGCATATAAAATGGCAGCTTGCATGTGCTGTGATGGATAGGGCGATGAGCGACGATCATGTTGACGCCGACGACTGGGAGCCCGCTGAATCTCCCGGATTTCTCCTCTGGAACCTTGAGAACCACTGGCAACGCGAGCAGCGCCGCGCGCTAGCCCCTTTTGAGTTGACGACGGTGCAGTTCCTGCTCCTATCCGGCCTTAGAGATGTAGGCGCTGAATCCGGGATATCCCAAATCGAACTTGCGCGGCGCTGTCGAACAGACCCGATGATGACCTCTCAGGTGGTACGGTTACTCGCCAAAGAAGGACTTATCGAGCGGATACGCCAAGTGCGGGACAAGCGTGCATTCAACCTGCGGCTTTCCGAGGAGGGCCGCGCGGTTCAGCGCCTTGCTGCGTCGGCTGTAGGTGCCGTTGAGACGCAGTTCTTTGCCGCACTTGGAGCCGACCTTCCCGCATTCTCCGACGCCCTTCGCTTCTTGGCCGGAGAACGTCCCAGACGACGCGTTCAGGCTGTCTCGCGTTCGACGTGAGGGGCTTTCGGCGGCTGGTTGAAGAAGCCGCGAACTGAGGCAACGGCTTCGGCTAGGCCAATACGCTGAATTTCCACACCTTCGGGAAAGGCGCCCGCAAGGCGTGAGGGCATCATCGGGTCGAGCATGACAAAAATGCCTCGGTCTCCTGCGCGCCGAATCATGCGACCGTATGCTTGTTTCAGACGCAGCCGCGTCAGCATATCGTCATAGGCGCGCGCGCCGAACGCCTTCCGCCGCGCGCGATGCAGGATCGTGGGACGCGGCCAGGGAACGCGATCGAAGACGATCAGGCGAAGGCTGTGACCCGGGACGTCTACCCCGTCGCGCACCGCGTCTGTCCCCAGCAGGCAGGCGTCTTCTTCCGTGCGGAAGATATCAACCAGTGTTGGCAGGTTGAGACCGTCCACGTGCTGAGCGAGCAGTGTCAGGCCAGCTTGATCGAGTGGCTCAACAAGACGGCCGTGGACCGCGCGGAGACGTGAGATCGCCGTAAACAGTCCAAGTGCCCCACCGCCGGACGAGAGGAAAAGTTCCCGGTAGGCCGCCGCTACCTGGTTGAGATCGTCTTTTCGAACGTCATTGACGACAAGAACGCGGGTCATTGCTGCGTAGTCGAACGGCGACGGTACTGCCGCCCTTAAGACGGGCGAAGCAAGATACGACGACCCGGTGCGCGCCTCAGCCGCCGCCCAATCGGCCTCTGGATTGCCCGTGCCGTCGCGCAAAGTCGCCGATGTCACCACCACGCCATGAGATCCGCCGACGACCACCTCGGCAAACGGCTGGGTTGGGTCCAGCCAGTGCCTTTGCATGCCGACATCGGCGTCGCGTCCCGCGTATCGATGCACGCTAAACCAATCAACGAAGCGTTCAGGGGTTTCGGCTGCGAGTGATTCAAGCATGCTGCGCCAAGCCCGTACAACGTCCTCGCCCCGGTACTGCAACGAGCGTACCATGGATTCTATGCGCTGACGTGTCGCGGTCTCGAGCGAATCCGCTTCATCGTCGAGCCTCGTGACCAAAGACTCCCTTAACGCCTTAAGCGGTCGCGAGAGGCGAGATAGGCCGTCCGCAAGATTCGTTGCTGCCTCGAGTAGCTCCGGCGCTGGTTCGCCAAGGTCGCACTCGATGTCGAAGGGGCCGTCAACACCGTTGGCGCGAGCATACACCTGTCCTCGAACCGCGGCTAGAAACGCTTCGGCCGCTCCGCGTGCTTCGCCCTCGGCTATTCTTTGGCGCCAACCTTCGCCCGGCAATATCCCGGCGCCGCGCAAAACGTCGTCCAGCGCCGCTGCATCCTCTTCGCCCGTCAGCAGGTCTTCGATTCGGCGTTTCAGGCCTCGTGCACGTCCGGCACCCCGGCTTTCCGCGCCGCGCAACCATCGCCGCAGCTCCGCCGTCTCGCGGCCGCTGAGTAGCGCTGAAAAAGCGCTGTCCGCCGCTTCGAAGACATGATGCCCTTCATCGAAGACGTAACGCGTCGGGCGGGAGCGGCCGTCGAGGCCACCCCGCGCCGCCTGAACCATGACCAGTGCGTGGTTAGCGATCACAAGATCGGCGCGCCGCGCGCGGCGCACGCCCCGCTCGATGTAGCATTTCTGGTAATGCTGGCATGCGGAATAGATGCATTCCCCATGGTGATCACTGAGATCAAGGGTCAATCGTCCACCAATGAGATCAATCAGCCAGGATGGAAAGTCACCGCCTGATAGATCTCCGTCTCTGGTACGCGCGGCCCAACGCGCCATCAATCCCAGCGCAATCGCATCCGGTCGGCGAACGGCGACGCCGCGCAGGGCTTCTTCCATGTTAAGAAGGCAGAGGTAGTTCTCCCGACCCTTCCGGACGACGACCCGCCGCGCCTTCACGGCCGGGTCCGGATAGAGGCGGTCAAGTTCCTGGTCAATCTGGTGCTGAAGGTTTCGAGTATAGGTCGAGAGCCAGACCGGTGCCTCGTTCTTTTCGGCCCACACGCTTGCCGGCGCGATGTAGCCAAGTGTCTTGCCTACCCCGGTGCCCGCCTCCGCCAGGATAAAGATCGGCTCGCCTTCCCGATCTCTCGGCCGGAAGGCGCCCGCTGCGGCAGATGCATAGTCGGCCTGGCTCGGACGCGCCTCAGAACTGCCGTCGAGCAATTGCG
The DNA here is from genome assembly GCA_002434595.1 of Alphaproteobacteria bacterium UBA6544. Classification (GTDB taxonomy): domain Bacteria; phylum Pseudomonadota; class Alphaproteobacteria; order UBA8366; family UBA8366; genus UBA6544. The sequence continues at coordinate 3,076 of DJKK01000210.1, forward strand.
CTAGACGCCGGCGCGCCTCTTCCGGCTCGACCGCATGAGACGCTGGCGGCGGTGGCGGCGCATGCTCAGACCATTCCGGAAGGCGCCGCCAGACGTCAAGCCCGGCTGCAGGGGACCGCGCCGGATCGGGATCCGCTTCTTCGCCGAGCGCTGCCAATACCGATGGACCCCAGCTCCAGCCGCCCCGCGCCATTGCCCAGGCGACCGGGCGTGAATCGGTTTGATCGGTATCCGCCAGCTCGTTCAGTAATGCCTGGGCTGCCTGCACCAATCCAAGCGCGGCATCTGCTGGGCGGGGACCAACATCGATCTGCAAAGCGTCGCCCAACCCGCGCGGGGTTGGAACACAAAATTTGAGTGGCCGCACAAACGCAAACAACTCCAAAACATCAAAACATTGAAACCGTTTCAGTGAAAGCCGGTCCGCCATTCTTGGTCCATGACACAACAACGGCCTTACACCGTCCTTGAGGTGCTGTGCCGTGTCCTCAAACGAGAGTTCCTTGATCTCACCAGTTGAATCGAGCCAGGCCGCTGCCGAGAGGCCGACCGCGAGTGCGGGCGTATCGGGTAAGATAATTCTCGGAGGAAGGACCATATTGCGTCCATATTAGACAGTCGCAACCGTTCCGTCTCGGTTGACGGAACGAGAGGAGCGACATAGTGTCCCGCCCCGCGACAATACGGCAATCGAAGAAGAGATTATGGCTGACGCACACGACCTCGCGATGCAAGCCAAGGCCTGGCCCTTCGAGGAGGCGCGCAAGGTCCTGAAGCGAATTGGCGGCGAGACACCCGAAAAAGGCTACGTGTTGTTCGAAACAGGCTACGGTCCGTCCGGCTTGCCGCATATAGGCACGTTCGGCGAGGTCCTGCGCACGAGCATGGTGCGCCGCGCCTTCCACGAGATTTCCGATATTCCGACACGGCTTTTTGCGTTCTCCGACGATATGGATGGATTTCGCAGTGTGCCGGACAACATTCCCGAACAGGAAATGATGGCCGAGCATCTCGGCAAACCGCTGACCTCGGTTCCAGATCCTTTCGGCACGCATGACAGTTTTGGCCAGCATAACAACTCGCGTCTGATCGCGTTTCTTGATGATTTCGGATTCGACTATGAGTTCGTGAGCGCGACGGATTGCTATACGTCGGGAAAATTCGACGACGCCTTGCTGCAAATGCTGCGACGTTACGACGACGTGATGAGCATCATGCTCCCCTCGCTCGGCGAAGAACGGCAAAAAACTTACAGCCCCTTCCTGCCGGTATGTCAGAAAACCGGTCGGGTCCTGCAGGTTTCAGTCGTCGAAACGGATCCCGATTCGGGTACCATCGTCTACCGCGACGACGACGGCGAGATGGTCGAGACACCAGTCACAGGGGGACGCTGCAAGGTGCAATGGAAGCCGGATTGGGCCATGCGGTGGTATGCGCTCGGTGTCGACTATGAGATGTCCGGCAAGGACCTTATCGATTCCGTCTACCTCTCAGGGCGCATTTGCCGCAACCTCGGCGGTCGACCGCCAGAGAGCTACACCTATGAGCTATTTCTGGACGAGAACGGCGAGAAGATTTCAAAGTCGCGGGGCAACGGTTTGACCATCGACGATTGGCTGACCTATGCACCGAACGGCAGCCTTGCCCTGTTTATGTTTCAAAAGCCACGGACGGCAAAGCGGCTCTATTTCGACGTCATCCCGAAGGCCGTCGATGAGTATCTGACGTTCTTACGCAAGTTTCCTGAGGAAGATGCGTCCAAGCGTCTCGCCAATCCGACATGGCATATCCATGGCGGCGAGCCGCCGGGTGAAGACGTACCTATTACGTTCGGCCTGCTGCTGAACCTTGCGGGCGTTTGCAATACCGAAGACAAGGACGTCCTGTGGGGGTTCATCACGCGTTATGCGCCGGATGCCAGTCCTGAAACCGATGCTGTGCTCGATGAGCTGGTTGGGCGGGCGATCAACTACTACCGGGACTTCGTCAAGCCGACCAAGAAATACCGCGCGCCGAGTGCGG
>DJKK01000210.1:5494-9137 GCA_002434595.1 Alphaproteobacteria bacterium UBA6544
TCGGCGGAAGATATTCAGAACGAGGTCTACGCCATCGGCAAGGCCCACGAATTCGAGAACCTCCGCGATTGGTTCCGGGCGCTCTACGAAATCCTGTTGGGTCAAGAACAAGGGCCGCGCATGGGCTCTTTCGCTGCGCTCTATGGGTTGGAGGAAACGAAGGAGCTTATCCGCCGGGCGCTGGCGGGAGAAGATTTAGCGGCCTGATGTCTCGGCTTCGGCCGGGATCGTTTCCGGTTCGCGCATTTGAACTCGTAGGAGCGTGCGGGGCAAAGACCCCAAAAAGCCTTCCCGGCGCAGCATGGCGCGATGGTTGTCCCAGACGATAAGGTCGCCATTCTCCCATGGGTGATGGTATGCGGATTCACCGAAGCGAGCCACGAAACGCCAGAGCGTATCAAGCAGCGCTTCCGATTCCGCCATGGCCAACCCTTCCGCATATGCGTTCTGCCGCCGGCCGAGGAATAGAGTTTGCGTCCCCGTCTCCGCATCCGTCCGCAAGGCGGGGTGAGACGCGCCGACCAGCATGCGGACATCGAATCCGCCCCGTGCTTTTGCGCGCGCGAGTGTCAGACCGCAGCCTTCACGCAAATAACCGTCCAGTGTGTAGGCGGCATCGTGTTTGATCGTCAGCGCGGCCACTGCTGCCCTAAGAGGATGTGGCAAGTTGTCATAGGCGCGGCGTGCGTCGAGAAATCCGGTCCGGCCCGCGCGTTGGGATACGTTATATGCGTAAAGGCAAACGGCCCGCGGCGGTGTGCTCTGGTAAGACATGACGGCGTGCCAGTCGAGCGCGCCGGTGCCGAGAGCGCCGACCCGGCTCTTGTTGTCGACGAGATTTGAGATAGCGAACACTTCCGGATGTCCTTCGACGAAGACCCGTCCGCTATCCATGATTGGGGCGCGGCGCGGCTCCCCGAGGATCGCGCCGAACGCAGCCACTTCCGCAGGTCCCAAATCCTGCCGGCGGATCAGCAACAGCCCGTATCGGCGCCAAAGGTGGGGTAAGAGCGCTCCTATCCGCGGGTCCTGTTTCTGCTGGATATTGAGGCCGGCGAGCTCGACACCGAATCCGCCTGGCAGCGGCCGCAGCGCAAGTCCGGCGCGGTCCAGCAATTCGTCTTCCGGCACGATTACCGCTTCCGCCATTTGTTCCTTCAAACACTCCCCTTCAAAGAAGCAGTATTAGCGTATCGCATAATCACGCCGCGCGGGGAGAGAAATCCTCTTCGTTGAATACGCCTTTGCACGCCGTGACGAATCGTGACATTCGGACTTCCCGCCAATCCGCTGCACCGGAATCGAGTGGTTCCGACAATACCGTGACTGCCGGCCCGCTCGGCCTAGCTTGTCCATTGACGCAGCTGGGGCCGATAAAGAGGGTCGGCGCCTTATCGTCGCTGGAGTAGCTAAAGGCAAAGATGGAATCGCCGTCCGCCGCGGCCACAGCTTCGATCATGGCCATCGCCTGACCCAGGTAGACCATACTGTGCTGGCAGTCGATGGTGACGGCGTCCCAGTCGGCTTTCGGCATCGCCTCGGCGCTAACGGGAGAATTGATCGCGAGCGAGGCGTTTATGGCGCTGCCACTGTCGGCCCATAACTTTTTTAAGGAATTTGGTTGGGTCATCTTGGGTTCTTTTTCGGCTGAACGACGAACGGCGCACCGATACCGGCGCGCCGCTGCCTGCCCCTATGGGGATAAAACTAATACGTGACGACACTACGGATACTTTCGCCCGCATGCATGAGGTCGAACGCATTGTTGATATCATCGAGCGGCATCGTGTGGGTGATCAGGTCATCGATATTGATCTTGCCGTCCATGTACCAGTCGACAATTTTGGGCACGTCCGTGCGGCCGCGGGCGCCGCCGAAGGCGGTGCCTTTCCAGGTCCGACCTGTAACTAATTGGAACGGACGTGTCGCGATTTCCGCACCGGCTGGCGCTACCCCGATGATGATGCTTTCTCCCCAGCCCTTATGTGCGCATTCAAGCGCCGTGCGCATCACTTCGATATTGCCGATGCATTCGAAACTGTAGTCGGCGCCGCCCTTCGTCAGGTCGACAAGATAAGGTACCATATCGCCTTCGACTTCCGAAGGATTGACGAAATGGGTCATGCCGAACTTCTCGGCCATTTCCTTGCGGGCCGGATTCAGGTCAACACCGACGATCATGTCAGCGCCAGCAATCCGTAGCCCCTGGATGACGTTGAGGCCAATGCCGCCGAGCCCGAAGACCACGCAATTGGTACCTGGCTCCACTTTGGCGGTGTTGATCACGGCGCCAAGGCCGGTGGTCACGCCGCAGCCGATGTAGCACACCTTGTCGAAAGGCGCGTCTTCGCGAATCTTCGCAACGGCAATCTCCGGCATCACGCTGTGATTGGCGAAGGTCGACGTTCCCATATAGTGGAACACCTTGTCCTTGCCGATCGAAAAGCGGCTGGTGCCATCTGGCATGACGCCCTGTCCTTGGGTCTCGCGGATGGCCTGACAGAGGTTCGTCTTGCCGCTGGTGCAGTACTCGCACTGGCGGCACTCCGGCGTGTAGAGGGGAATCACGTGGTCGCCCTTCTTCACGCTGGTGACGTTCTTGCCCACATCGACGACAACGCCGGCACCCTCGTGCCCCAGGATGGCGGGAAATATTCCTTCCGGATCGGCGCCCGAAAGTGTGAATTCATCGGTATGGCAGATGCCGGTCGCCTTCATTTCGACCAGAACCTCGCCCTCCTTCGGTCCGTCCAGCTCGACGGTTTCGATGGTGAGCGGTTCGCCCGCTTTGTGGGCGACGGCGGCGCGTGTCTGCATGAGTATCCTCCCCTAAGCGCGTCTTCCGTTGATCGAAAGAATCCTCGCAAAGGGCGAGGTCTATTACAAGGGTCAGCGTCGTTTGACGCGGGCGGGTATGCGTCCACCATTGCTTAGCAATAATGGTTGAAATGGATTGGGAAATGGTCACCAGGGAAGAAATTATAGGGACATGGCTGATGGTCGACCGGGGCACGGACGACCCGGCGGATGAAGCGGCTTCGCTTGCGCGTTATGGTTCGGAACCAAGAGGACTGTTGATCATTTCCGACGAAGGTTGGATGAACGCCGCCATCAGTTGGCGCGACCGCCCCGGCTTGACTGGCGACCCGGCCTGGCACACAGATGCACCCGATGCGGAGCGGCTGCACGCCTTCGACACCTATATCTCATACGGCGGCCGGTGGAGCCTTGAGAACGATGTCTTTACGACGCAGGTCGACTTCGCACTAAACCCGAGCTGGGTAGGCGGCGAGCAAGTGCGTGGAATGGAGACCCTGCCGGATGGCGGCCTCAAGCTGACGCTCTCTCGGGCATGGCCTGATGGCAAGGTGGTGAACGCCTGGGTGCGCTGGCGGCGGGCAGACCCGTCGTGCTAGCGATCTACTGGGTTCTTCGTCCCAGTGACAACGCCCAATAGTGGCTTGCGCGGACGCGGCCGTCATCCTGAGGCAGAAATGCGTAGCCAATTCCCAATTCCCGAATCTCAGGTTCAAGCATGGCACGGCGGTGACCGGGTGATGCCTTCCAGACCTCGACGGCTTCAGTAGGTGTTGGTTGTCCGGCTGCGACGTTTTCGAGGAGACGGCTCCAGCGATATCCGGCG
>DJKK01000185.1 GCA_002434595.1 Alphaproteobacteria bacterium UBA6544
TTCGACATCGATCCAGACGAAGCTCAAGAACGTCTCCTCGAAGCGGAAGAAATCATGCTCAAGGCATGGACGACGGACAAATACGAGCATCAGGGCAAGTACTGGAACATCAAGCTTCCGAAACTGCGCCCAACGCCCTATACGAAACCGCATCCAACGATCCTGCGTGCCTCTTCGAGCGAGCATTCAATGGTCGACCTCGCAAAGCAGGGGCGCCCCTTTATGATGAACGTACAGTCCGACGAAGTAACCCAACACCGTATGGACCTGTATCGGACCACCTTGAAAGATACCGGTTACGACGATGCCACAATCGCCCAAAATGTTTCCGACAGCTGGGTCTGGCGAAACATCTTCGTTGCAGAGACGGACGCTGAAGCGGAGCGGATCGGCGTTCCGGCCTTCACCCGTCAGCACGAGTTCCGCGCCGAAATGCGGAAACGCGTCTACAAAGAACAAGGCGTCCGTCTGCGAGAGGAAAAATCCGGGATTGCACGAAATGACCCGTCGCACGGATTGATCTACGGTTCACCCGCAACGGTGGCCGAACGTCTCTCCAAGATCGACAAGATCGGGGTCGGGGGTGTCATGATGACGTTCCGCCTCGGCCCAATGGACGCCGACATAGCGAATAACAGCATCGAGCTCTTCATGAAACAAGTCGCAATAGAGTTCGAGGACCACGCCGCTTCTGCTGCCGCCGAGTAGGGATCTGCTTTAACTCAACGCAATTGAGACTCTATTCACTGGAGGTGATTCTCGCGCGGCGCAATATGGCGTTTGAACCCTGGGCGTTGCCCGATCCGTGACTGCCATTCCGAAAGGTTACGCATCTTGGGGCCAGGGAGGTCAAACAACGTCCAACGATAGGCGGCACACGCGAGTGCAATATCTCCAATCGTAAATGTGTCACCAGCGATATAGGCGCGATCGGAAAGATGCCGGTCGAGGAGTTCAAGCCTTGGTATGATCCCGAGACGCGCCTGCTCGATGGCATCGGGATCGCGTTCGGCCTCCTGCATTCGGACAAGATGCATCACCAATATATGCAGATACGGTTCCATCTGGGTGTTTGTCCAGTCCATCCATTGGCTCGCGTGGCCCAGTTTTTTCGCCTCATTGCCGAACAATTCAGGCGCGTAGGTTTGCGTGAGATAGCGACAGATCGTGTTTGATTCCCAGAGGATATAGCCACCATCGTCAATTGTGGGGATCGTACCGTTCGGGTTCATCGCCCGGTATTCCGGCGTATCAACAATGCCGAACGCCTCACCACCGCCGGAGACGTGCCCGCTTGCACCCATGGTGCCACTGGCGAGAATCAGCTCGAACTCGGCTCCCGCCTCAGCGCAACACCAAAGAACGCGTTGCGTGTGCGTCGAATTAGGGCGTCCCCAGATTTTGAGCGTCACCGATCTAGTTCCCTTCTCGCACGACCGGATTTGTGAGGGTACCGATCCCTGTGATATCGATTTCGATGACATCGCCGTGCCTGACTTGGGGGGAACTCCCCTCCGTACCCATCCAGACTACGTCGCCAGGCTGCAGTTCGATATATTTCGACATCCGCGCCAAGAAGGTCTGCACACTGAAAAGCATCTTCGCAGTCGTGAAACGGATGGTCTCTTCACCATTGACCCGTACGATAGTCTCCATGTCTTCAAGTTTGGCATCCGTCTCGATCCAGGGACCCATTGGCTTAAACGTGTCCGTATTCTTGGCGCGCCACAGCGTGCGGTCCTGGCCTTGCCACGTCCGCTCACTCATGTCATTGCCAATGGTGTAACCAAGAACACAGTCGAGCGCGTTTGCTTCTGTCAGGTTTTTGGCTTTCTTGCCGATTACGACGACCAGCTCAGCCTCGTATTCGACACGCTCCGTCGCATCTACCGGGATAACAATATTCTCACTATGCGCGATAAGCGCGTTGTTCGCACGGTAACCGACATCGGCTTCGGACGGGATATTCGGTTCTCGCCCGTTTTTAGCAGCGACTTCCATAATATGGTCGATATAATTAAGCCCAGCCGCGTAGAAGACCTTTGGCACCACCGGGACCAGGAGCTTTATGCCGCCAAAGGCGCGCGGTTCACCGTGTTCCTCGAACCCCTCGAAAGGATCTCCTCGGACTGGCTGGACCATATCTCCCTCGACAATCCCGTAAACCGCCTCACCCATGTCTTCAAACCTGATCCAGCGCATCCCGTACCTCTATTGCCGTCCATCTCCTAAAAATCTGGAGCAGAATGATGACGAGGCCAGCCAGGCTCACAAACCAAAAGACCGAGCGCAGCCCGGGAATTCCGCCCATATGCCCAACGGCCATGGCAACACGTGCCCAAAAGAAGCTCTGCGCACCGAGCACAGTTGTCAGATTAGCAGAGCCCAAAGTGTGCACAACAAGAACGACAGCGGCAAAAACAGGAAGGTTTTCGTCCATGTTCAAATGCAAGCATTTGGAGCGTTCAACCCAATCCGGCAAATCCTCGCGGAATGGCTGCGGGTAACTTACCGCGCGGATAGGGCCGAATAACTCCCCGCGGCATTCTCGACACGAATGCGGTTCTAATTCCATCAAGTAGTGTTCGGCCCTATGATGGACTCGGATCTCTCGCTAAACGTGCTCGACCGCTACTTCGCCTGTCATTCATTGAGCCTAATGTGTTTTAATTTCGGCCCAATATGAGGACTCCACCGAGAAAAACGATAAATCTGGGATGACATGGCTGTTATGACTTGCCAGCCCGGCTGTGCACATCATCGTCAGTGTATGAGTAAACAAGGCTACAAATGAAGCGCCTCGCCTTCGATATCGGCGGTACGTTTACGGATTTCGTGTATGACGACGACGGCACGTTCCATACGCTGAAAGTACCGACAACACCCGAAGACCCTGCGATCGGGGTAATCGAAGGGATGCGTCATCTCGGCGAATCAGGCAACTTTAATGCCAAAGGTCTCGACGTGGTGTTGCATGCGACCACTGTCGCAACCAACGCCATCATTGAACGAAAGGGAGGCCGGACCGCCCTCATAACCACTGATGGGTTTCGCGATGTCCTGATAATTGGGCGCCAGAAAAGGTACGAAACCTACGACCTATATATTAAACCACCGAAGCCCTTAGTTCAGCGTCGCGATATCTTCGAAGTCGTGGAGCGTGTCGCCTTCGACGGAGAGACGGTAATCGCGCTCGACATGGCTTCGCTTGACACTGTCATCGATCGAATTGCGGAAGCAAACTACGACGCCGTCGCAGTTGCACTCCTACACGCCTACGCGGCGCCCGACCACGAACGGCAAATACGCGACCGTTTATACCAAAGGCTGCCGGATATAGATGTGTCCATTTCCTCCGAGGTGTCCCCCAAATTTCGCGAGTACGAACGCACCAATACCACGGTCGCCAACAGCTACGTTAAGCCCATTGTCTCGCGCTACGTTACGCATCTTGAGGAAGCGTTGTCGGGCAAAGGCTTCCGTAACGAATTCTTTATCATGCAATCCAGCGGCGGGTTGGTATCACCTGAATTTGCGCGAAATTTCCCAATCCGGATCGTCGAGTCCGGTCCCGCCGCCGGAGTCTTGATGGCCCGAGACGCCGCGGCCGAGGAGGGTTTCGATCACGTGATCGCGTTCGACATGGGTGGCACAACAGCGAAACTCGGTGCTGTCGATGAGGGCGTACCTTCGATTTCCCCCACATTCGAAATCGACCCGGTCCGATACAAGCGCGGCAGCGGCCTGCCAATCAATACACCTGCCGTCGAACTACTCGAAATTGGTGCAGGCGGAGGCAGTATTGCCCGCGCCGAACTTGGCACGATTGCAGTCGGCCCTGAAAGCGCCGGCGCTAAACCGGGACCGGTCTGCTACGGGTTGGGCGGCGACGTACCAACCGTCACGGATGCCAATCTGGTCCTTGGTTACTTAGATCCCGAATATTTCAACGACGGTGCTTTCACCCTTGATATCGCCGCTGCCCGCAACGCAATTCAGAGCAAGATCGCGAAACCGCTTGATCTGTCGACGGAGGCCGCTGCTTGGGGAATTCATCTGATCGCGACAAATAATATGGAGCATGCAATTCGGATCGTTTCCGTCGAGCGCGGGCGAGATCCACGACGCTATGCAATGGTTGCCTTCGGTGGCGCAGGACCTTTGCATGCCGCGAGATTGGCGCGAAAGATCGGCGTCCCACAAGTTATCATTCCAAAGAACGCGGGCGTCGGGTCCGCCGTCGGCCTACTCGGCGCCGACGCTCGCCTCGATGCTTCCGCAACGCGCCTCCTGAGACTGAATGAGACAACGGGCGACACGCTGCGTCAGCTCTACGAGGAGCTTGAGGAAAGAGTGCGGCAGGACCTCGACCGCATGGCACTACCGGGTGAACCGATCTGGTCACGTTTCGCCTACATGCGCTTCTCCGGTCAGGGTTTTGAGATCCACGTACCGCTTCCGACAGGCTCAATCGACGATGCCTATCCGCAATCAGCAGAAGACGCATTTCGACGTGCCTATGCCACCCGACATCAGTTCAGCGACATGCAAGCCTCGGTCGAAGCGGTCGATTGGTATCTCGTCGCAACAATAGAAACGGCGAAAAGTACGCCCGGAGCAATTGCCAAATCTTCGGACGTCGGGTCATCATTGCGAACCCGCTCCGCCTTCTTCCCGGATGCGGGAGGTTGGCTCGAAACTCGAATCTTGAATCGGGGAGATCTCGTACCGGGTAATCCGCTTGAAGGACCTGCAATAGTCGCTGACCCCGATTCGACCACGGTCATCCCGCCGGGAGACCGTGTCGAGGCAATGAAAAACGGGCATCTCGTCATTCGCATCGGTACAGAGGATCAATTATGAGCGAAAGAGAAATGGATGCGCTCACACTGACGGTAATCTGGAACGGCATCATGTCGATTGCGGAGGAACTCGGGATCACCCTGCGCCATACCGCCTTCTCGGAAGGCGTGCGCGAAGGCGACGATTTTTCGACCGCCATTTTCGACCGTAACGGCCGGATGATCGCACAGGGGAACTTCAGCCCAGGCCATCTCGGCTCCATGCCGTTTGTGGCACAGCACGTACGGGACTATTTTCCGGAAGAAAACCTGTCACCCGGCGACGCTATTGCGCTTAACGACTCGTTTATGGGTTCGGGACACTTTCCCGACGTCTTTCAAGTCATGCCCGTATTCCTCGACGGATCAATTATCGGTTATGTCGCAACATCCGCACATCAGGTCGACATGGGCGGAGCAGCACCAGGTTCGCAAAAAGTCCACGGCGTTACAGAATCATATCAAGAAGGATTACGCATTCTTCCGGTCAAGATGGTCCGCTCCGGGGAATTCGACGAGGACATTCTTCGCATAATCCTTGGCAACGTGCGGATGCCGGACAAAGTGCGGGGCGACCTCGCCGCCCAGCACGGAGCCAATCTGACCGCCGCGGAACGCCTTTGCGAACTGCACCGAGATCATGGCACCGAACTCGTTGAGCGCGCGCACGACATCATACTTGATCGAACAGAGGCACATATGCGCGACGCCCTCGCAAAGGTGCCGAACGGCACCTATAGCTTCGAAGATTTTATGGACGACTACGGCACCGACACCGATCCTATTAAGGTCGCGGTCGATATCACTTTTGAGGACGGTTCGGTTACACTCGACTTTTCCCGCAGCAGTGATCATGTCCCGGCAGCGATCAACTCGTACATCAACTATACCCGCGCGTACGCCGTGTTTGGGATCAAGGTATTTTGCGATGCAAACTTCCCGCAGAATGCCGGAGGGATGCGCCCGATTACCGTAACCGCGCGCGAAGGCAGTTTCTTCAATCCCGCATTCCCAGCGCCGAGCGGCGGCCGGGCCATCCTGCAAATCCGCATCTTCGATGCGATTAACGGTGCGATGGCGAAAGCCATGCCGGAACGGGCCATGGGCGCCTTTTCGCACTGGAGCAATCCGAATATCGGTGGGATCGACGATCGTACCGGACGCCCGTTCATTGCCTATGACGTGATCCTGGCCGGATATGGCGGGCGGGCGGATAGCGATGGCGCAGAGGCAATGAGCCCCGTCATGAACTGCTCGAACATTCCAGTGGAGGTGCATGAAACCAACAACCCGATCCGGGTTCAACGAATGGAGTTCATCCCGGATACGGGCGGTGCTGGAAAACACCGCGGCGGATGCGGTGTGAGGAAGGATATCGAACTTCTAAACAGCCGAGCGACACTCAGCCTGCTTGGCGACCGACATAAATATCAACCCTATGGGCTTTTCGGCGGCGAACCTGGCGCGTTGGGCACAACAATCTTGAACCCGCACCGAAATGCGGAGCCGCTTGGTTCGAAGGAAATCCGAGAGATTCAGAAAGGCGACGTTGTCAGCATCCGTCTCTCCGGTGCGGGAGGTTACGGCAATGCTGAAGAACGCGACCCCCTTGCGATCCAAAACGATCTGATGGACGGCTACATCAGCGCAGCGGACGAGTTCGACCACGTTTCCGACGTCATGGTCGCCCAATCCGCTAAAATTAAACTTCCCTAATATATCAGAGCGCGGCAACTCATTACGTCAGTCAATAGAATAGAATACATTGACGTTTGAACGCGTGGCGGAACACGTCCCACAACCACCATCGCCAGATTGACTAAACACCGGCGAAGACCGTTTGGAGAGCTTCGCGCGAATTACGGACGGTTTTTTCTTGGAAACTGATCCGGCTCATCAATGCGTTTGTCCGTCCGGCAGCTTCGAAATAACAACCGGCGTTAAACCCGAATAGCGCCAAGGCTATGCCGAAAAACTCGCCCTGGCCGGCATCCGCTGCACGCCGCGTTGGCGCCACGGGATTGGGATTGTGGATATCCAAGACAACCGTCGAGCACCACGAGGGGCAGATTGTCTTCGAAACGGAAACAGGTAAGGGCACAACATTCTTTGTCGTCCTGCCCGTGCAACACTAGCCGGGTTTTATACCGGTAATCCTCGCGAGTGTGCCCGGTACAAACTCATTTACCGAGACATCGACAAAGCCCGCATTCTCGAAATAGCCGATACAATCAGCGTTGGTGTGCGCGAGCCCGGTGGTGCCCCCAATCGCCTCACTCAACCCCCAGAGCGCTGGCCCAACCGGACCCTGACGATCATCGTCGAGGGTTTCTCCGATCAGATGCATCTCTCCGCCAGGCAACAGCGCATCAAAAGTTTTTTTAACCACCTGACCGACAATGTCACGGCTATAGATCGGCAAATTGCTCGCCATAACGGCAACGTCGCAATCCGTCGGAAATGGATCGGCCGTGAAGTCGCAAGCTTCCGCTGTCACCCGGTCCGACGCTCCGTTCTCAGTTATTACTTCCCTCGCGACAACCGCAACCGACGGCAAATCCAATACGATGGCACTTAAGCCATTGTAGGTCTCGGTCGCCACGATACTATATGCGCCCGAACCACCTCCCAGATCCATCATCCGCTTGCGGTTCGACAGATCGACATGGCGCGCAAAACGGCGGCCGGCGCCCATGCCGATGCTATATGTCGCTTTGTGATACTCACGGGCTCTTTCGACCGTAAACTCACCGTATTTCCCAAGCCTGTCGACTGACTTTGACTTGAGTTTCTCTGAAAGAATTCCCCAGTCGTTCCAACTCGGTTTCGTGAACAGCATCCACGGTCCGGCATAGCGGGGAGCCCCCTCAACCAAGAAGCGTTCCACATCCGGCGCATTGATCACGCGCCCATCGTCGCCCAGTTCTAACAGCTTGAGCGTGACGCAGGCGGTCATCAATCTTTCAGCATTGGTTTCCGTGATATCGAGCGCAGTCGCGACTTCGGTAAAGGTTCCCGCCCCTTTTGAGACGACCGTAAACAGCCCAAGTTCCACCGCCGCCATCAATGCGCCAGATCGCCAAAAACCCTGAACCATTTCCTGCAGGCGCACGGTATCGAGCCGCTTCTCACCATCGCTCATCTGGGATCCTTTCTAAATAAGCCGGAAGCGAATGCCGCAAACCTGGACAATATCACCATTCACGGTACATCCGCGGTTGGTCGCATTTCGGAGAATTGTCTCGCGATCCGCGACTTCAAGGTCGAGTCCAGCCAAACCTTCCCCACGGCCGTCCTCCACGGGCACAAACCGCAAGACAGCATTCTCCAGCTGCAACATTGGCTGCCCCGACGAATCCTCGCTGACATCAATATTGAGAACTTCCGACCAACGGGCAGCCAGCGCACGTGGTTCAGGCGATTGAACCTCGACCCCACTCATACGTTTCGTCACGTCAGTCCTGACGGCTTTCTTCCAATCGTCACCAGCAGGATGCCATGGCCCGTCCGGTGCATCGCTGCGAGGGTCTGTACTCGTCTCAAGAATTGCCCCCCCGGTGTCCTTCGGGTGAAGCTGCAATCCTACATAAGTGCCGTAGTCCAAGCGGTTCGCTATTCGAACACCGATTGCTTCCATTCGGGTTGCCCGGGTTTCCGCATCATCACACTGCAGAATCACCATATACCCACCATCCCCTTCGCGCCGGCTAAGATAGCGGCCCGCCGCCGTACCATCACGAAAAGGGGCCACAACTTCGAGAAAATTAGTGCCGACCGGCAATAGCGCGTTAGTGAGACCGTACTTCTCAACCGCAAGATCGTGATGACAGATCGCTAACCCGAATACAGCCGTCAGATCATCAACCGGTTTCTCTATTTCCGAGGCAACCAAGCAAATCTGCCGGAGCCGCAGCATATCAACGCCCTTGGAAGACCGGTTTCCGCTTCTCGACGAAGGCTTGCGCTGCTTCCTTGTGATCCTCCGTCAGGCTAGTGCTGGCGTGATGCATCGCCTCCAGATCAAGGCACTGGGACAATGGTTGGGATATTGCCGCATTAAGATTTTTCTTCATGTAGCCAAGCGTTACCCCGGGACCCTCCGCCAACCGTTTGGCCAGCGCCATGGTTTCTTCCTCCAACTTCTCATCGAGGACGACCCTGTTTACGATGCCGAGAGACAAAGCTTCATCCGCACCGACAGCATCCGCCAGCAAATACAGTTCACGTGCCTTCGCAGGACCCACAAGTTGCGTCAAAAACCAACTGCCTCCAAAATCGCCGGAAAGACCAACCTTCGCAAAGGCGGTGATAATTCGGGCGTTCTCGCTCACCACTCTTAGATCGCAAGCGAGAGCAATCGACATTCCCGCACCGGCCGCCGCACCGCGCACCATCGCGATAGTGGGTTTCGGAATCTCATGGATCAAACGAGACACCTCCATGCGGGCCCGCAGGGTCTTTGCACGAACGTCGAGAGGTTCTTCGTCGTTCTTGCCCGCTGCCATGTTCTTGACATCACCGCCAGAGCAGAAGGCGCGGCCAGCACCGGTCAATACAATGGCGCCCACACTAGGGTCTTCGGCGAGGCGCTCAACCTTCTCGTAGAGGCCTTTCAGCATGTCGCGTGTTACCGCGTTCAACGCATCCGGCCGGTTCAGAGTGATCGTCGCAACCTTGTCCGCAACGTGTTCCAACAGATGCTCTTCGCTCATTCGAGCCTCCATACGTCTGTATTCACCGTACCCTCTCCCGTAATCGAAAGAGGATGTAACCCACCACAAACCGGCGGATAAATCAGGGTTGTCTAAGCGACCTCGAAAAGGCCGGCCGCACCCATGCCGCCGCCCACACACATGGTACAGACGACATTCTTGGCACCGCGCCGTTTGCCCTCGATCAGTGCGTGGCCAACCATACGTGCCCCACTCATGCCATAAGGATGACCAATCGAAATTGCGCCACCATTGACGTTCAAATTCTCATTCGGAATGCCAAGCTGGTCACGACTGTACAGAACCTGGACCGCAAACGCTTCGTTCAATTCCCAAAGATCGATGTCATCAATCTTCAGGCCATGGCGTTCCAGCAATTTTGGCACCGCGTAAATTGGCCCAATGCCCATCTCATCCGGCTCGAGGCCGGCAACAGCAAACCCGCGGAAATACCCAAGAGGTTCCAGGTTACGCTTCTCAGCCTCCTTGGCCTCCATGAGTACCGCAGCTGATGCACCATCAGACAGCTGGCTCGCATTTCCAGCCGTGATGAAATACTCCTCGCCGCGTACCGGCGTTAGACCCGCAAGGCCTTCAAGATTTGTTGTCGGTCGATTGCATTCATCTTGCTCGACCATGACTTCA
>DJKK01000178.1:0-631 GCA_002434595.1 Alphaproteobacteria bacterium UBA6544
CAATAAATGCGCGGTTAGGCTCTGGCCAAAGTGGCCACCCGCGACAGGCCAAGGACGCCGCCGCCACACACGAATCCAAAAATCGAAAAGCGCTGCAGATCTCGCCGGAAGGGCATTCTTTCCATGACCAGTGCGTCCAGGCTTGGTACTGCGAGGCCAGTCGAGCTTATCGTGACCACACCGTCAATTTGCTCGGGATGCAGGTGGCCGTGAGACAATGCCTGTGCGGTCGCTTCGCAAAGAAGATCCACAGCGGTTTCGACGAATAGCCGCGTGCGGTCTTTCCACCCTCTCGTATTCTCGTACCACTCAAGTGGAATGCAGGAGTATCGGCGTTCGTATAGGCGCTGGCGGGACGCTCGAATACTTCTGGGCGCTCCCGGAACAGGCGCCGTCCGAACGCCTCGACATCTGCTTGATCGATTGCGTGGCGAGGGACGGCAGTCGCAAGGGAGGAAAGCCGGGCGGGGGGCGTCTTCTGAGTTGGCGCGTTCAAAGGGAATTATTGTGCGCCGATTCGTGAATGCCATGAAGCAGCAATCGCGTGCATCGATGAAATTCATGTTACCAGACAACGTCATAAGTGAACTTCAGGTTTGTGGCATCTCGTCGGTATCACTATATATGGCCG
>DJKK01000178.1:972-2675 GCA_002434595.1 Alphaproteobacteria bacterium UBA6544
CCGGATATGGCCGAATTTGAACCCCGGTGCGCAGTGAAGACGATCACATGACGGAAAATAAGGTGGTCGGCAGATCCCGGCGACGCCGGGCTAAAGCGGTCTTGAGGGTCGGTGTCCTAGGGCGGATTAGGGCTTATTTCTTTGCCGGGGTCCTTGTGTCGACACCGGTTGCCGTCACGATCGCACTTGCGCTTTGGTTCATCGATTTCGTCGACAGCCATGTCGTTCCGTTAATTCCAATTCACTGGAATCCGAACACCTACATCCAGGACTATTTTGGCATAACGCTTAGCGTGCCGGGTGTAGGTGTCGTGGTCCTTGCGATTGTCATTACCTTGATCGGTGCGCTGACGGCGGGTTTCCTCGGGCGTTTCATTGTTCGGACGGGTGAAAATATTGTCGCTCGAATGCCAGTTGTCCGGTCGATCTACAGTGCTTCGAAACAAATCCTTGAGACGGTCTTTCGAGACCAATCCGAAGCCTTTCGAGAGGCCGTGCTCGTCGAGTATCCGCGGCGCGATTCTTGGACGATTGCGTTCATTACCGGAAGGACAACAGGCGAAGTTCAGGCAAAGACACCGGACGATGTCGTGAACGTCTATGTGCCGACGACGCCCAACCCGACGTCCGGGTTTCTGCTCTATGTGCCGGTCAAGGATTTGAAACCCCTCAACATGTCGGTTGAGGATGCAGTCAAAATGGTGATATCGGTCGGAATGGTGACACCGCCTTATAATCCGGCAGCGAAACCGCGTGGAGATAGCCTGTTGTCCGAGTTTAAAGCCGAGAGTGATGAAGGCTAGCCTGAACGCAGGTTAAAGACTGCAGCATCCCGTTCAAACAGATATAGCAGTACCCGCAACGTCTTTCCGCGGACGCCTTCAAGGTCGGGATCGCGGTTTAGGATAAGTTTTGCGTCGTCCCTAGCGGCCGCCAGTAATTCACCATGCGCCGCAAGGTCCGCCAGACAAAACGCGGGGAGGCCGCTCTGGCGGGTTCCCAGAATTTCGCCGCCTCCGCGAAGGCGCAAGTCTTCTTCGGCGATCCTGAAGCCGTCCTCGGTCTCTCTCATGATTTTCAGGCGGGCCTTCGCTGTTTCCCCGAGGGGGGACCCATACAGCAATAAGCAGACGGATTCAGCGCCGCTGCGACCGACCCGACCGCGGAGCTGATGCAATTGTGCTAGTCCGAAGCGCTCGGCATGTTCGATGATCATGACCGTCGCATCAGGAACATCAACGCCGACTTCGATCACTGTAGTTGCAACAAGAACCTGCGCGTCGCCATCCGCGAAGCGGCTCATAGCCGCGTCTTTCTCCTTGCTCTTCATTCGGCCGTGAACAACCTCCACGCGGTCGCCGAACCTTGCCTTCAACAAAGCATATCGTTCTTCCGCCGCTCCGAGATCGATGAATTCGGATTCGTCAACGAGTGGGCACACCCAATACGCTTTTACTCCCGTTGCGAGGCGCCGCTCGAGGCCGTCGACAACCTCGCTAAGTCGGTCCAGGGGGACGGTGCGGGTATCAATTGGTTTGCGGCCTGCCGGTTTCTCGCGCAACTGCGACGTTTCCAAATCGCCGTATGACGTCAGTAATAGCGTTCGTGGTATGGGCGTTGCCGTCATGACCAGGACATCCACGCCTTTGCCCTTGGCAGCTAGGTTCAGCCTTTGGTGGACGCCAAATCGATGTTGTTCATCA
>DJKK01000178.1:2985-3333 GCA_002434595.1 Alphaproteobacteria bacterium UBA6544
AAATCGATGTTGTTCATCAATAACGGCCACCATCAGATCCTGCATTTCGACGCTTTCTTGGAAGAGGGCGTGGGTGCCAACGGCGATATCAATCTCACCAGAGGCCAGACCGTCGAGGATAGTACGCCGCGTCTTTCCTTTCTCGCGGCCGGTAAGTATGGCGCAGGTCAAGCCGATCTTGGACGCAAGCGGCTCGATCGTCGCCAGATGCTGACGTGCCAATATCTCGGTCGGCGCCATAAGTGCGGCCTGTCCGCCACACTCAACGGCTTGCAACATTGTCAGCAGGGCGACGACTGTCTTGCCGCTGCCGACGTCTCCTTGCAGGAGTCTCAGCATGGCATTTGG
>DJKK01000178.1:3664-3852 GCA_002434595.1 Alphaproteobacteria bacterium UBA6544
TCGGCTGAAATTTCTGCAACTGCCATCTTTTGGGAACCCGTGAGCGCAAATGGCAATGCTGCGATGACACGCTCTCTCAGTCGGCCGTCACCGTCGATTCGTCGGCCGGAGCGTTTTTTCATCTTAGCGCGGATGATCTGAAGCGCGAGCTGGTTGGCGAGGAGTTCGTCGTAGGCAAGGCGCGCGCG
>DJKK01000252.1 GCA_002434595.1 Alphaproteobacteria bacterium UBA6544
TACGGCTCCGGTGGATCCTCACGGCTATCGCCTGCCCGAACGGCGCCCAGATCACGCGCGAACTCTTTTGCTGTTTCATCGCCCGGACGCACAAACTCGAATACCTCGCGTCCGTCCCAACAAGCGACCTAGACTATGATATTTGCCGCTGCACCGAAGCCAAATATACCGAGGCGACGAGGATCTCCTGCCATCCGCAGGGACAAGTAGCCGATCAAACCGGCACATAAAAGCGGCGGCGCCTCCGCATCACTATAATCTCCCCGATAAGAAAGCAGTATCACTGATCGACTAGGCAATACTCCGCATAACCGCCGTCGGTCTGGTATCCAATGAACTGTGCAGACGGGCACAAGTTTTCCCGTCCATCGCGACAAAAGCCGCAAATGCCACAAGTATAACCCAACCAGGGGACCTCGACGCGGCCACCGGCCTGGAATTCTTCGACGCCCTCACCCATCGCGGCAACCCGGCCGACGATCTCGTATCCCGGAAAAATCGGCTGCTTCAGGTCTTTCAAATCCCCGTCGGCAACATGCAGATCCGTGCGGCAGACGCCGCAGGCGGCGACCTCGATCAAAACTTCACCTAGCTTGTGTTCCGAGCTCAGACGCGTCGCAAGCCGCAACAATCCGTCGCCCAACCCCGCCAAAACTGTTGCACAGTAGTTGGACATGATTGCCTCCTGAGGGTTAGGGATGGCTCAATCAGACTATCAAGGCCTACCCAGAGGCGACGACGCGTAGCATGATCGACAGATTCCGAATTGGACTGACGGCAACCATCCTTTTCCTGTCGCTCACCCTACCGAATGCAAAGGCCGACGAAACGCTCACCCCGCTTCGCTTCGATATGGTCAATCAGGTGATTGCCAATATAGCGGCGACGCGTGAGCAGACCGGCGTGGAGACACTGGATGAGACACTTGTCGCCGCGCTCACTGAAGTGCCGAGACACGCCTTCGTTCCGGATGAATTCCGGCCCTTCGCGTATTTCGACATCCCTCTGCCGGTCGGGCATGATCAAAATATTGCGCAGCCGTACTTGATCGCCTTGATGACCGCTCTCGCGGAGATCAACCCGGACGGCGTGGTCTTCGAGATGGGAACGGGGGCCGGTTACCATACGGCCATCCTGTCGCGCCTCGCCCGGAAGGTTTACAGCGTTGAAATCATAAAACCGCTTGCCGCCTCTGCGGCTGAACGGCTTGGTGAGATGGGATATGACAATGTGGACGTTCGCCATGCCGACGGATTCTACGGATGGAAAGCAAAAGGACCGTTCGACGCGATGATCATTAAGGAGGCCGTCCCACAGGTCCCGGCGACGCTCGTCAACCAGCTGAAACCCGGCGGTCGCCTGGTGGCACCCGTCGGCCTGCCGGACCGCGGCCAAATGCTGACGGTGATCGAAAAGACGCTGACCGGTAAATTGATCAAGACACCTCTGATACCTGTGCGCTTTTTACCGCTCCAGGGAGGAGAGCGAATCTAACCTGTAGCTTCTCTCTCGAGATAGCGCATCGCCGCATCCACGCCGCCCTTTTGGTGGGGCACGCCGGCGATCCCGAGCCCCATCTCGATGCCCGCAAGCGTCCCCATCAGCATCAATTCGTTGAAATCGCCGAGATGTCCGATCCGGAACACTTTATCCGCAACCTTGTTGAGGCCATTGCCGAGCGACATGTTGAAATTGTCCAGAACGGCTTGGCGAAAGGCATCCGCGCTATGTCCCTCCGGCATCAGCACTGCCGTCAGAGAGCTGGAATACTCCTTCGGCTCTAAGCACAGCACTTCGAGCCCCCAGGCCTGAACCGCCCGGCGCGTGGCCTCGGCAAACTTGTCGTGACGCGCGAAAACATTTTCGAGACCTTCCTCGAGCAGCATATCGACCGCCTCTCGCAACCCGTAGAGCAGATTGGTCGCCGGGGTATACGGGAAGTATCCGGTCGCATTGGTCGCAAGCATTTCGTCCCAGGCCCAGAACGACTTGGTCAACTCCGACGATTTGGACGCCTCCAACGCCTTGTCACTGATCGCATTGAAGCTGAGACCCGGGGGCAGCATCAAACCCTTCTGGGAACCCGCCACCGTTACATCGACCTCCCACTCATCATGCCGGTAATCAATCGAACCGAGAGACGAAATCGTATCTACCATAAGCAGCGCAGGATGCTTCGCCCAATCGATCGCCGCTCGCACCTCTGCCACACGGGAGGCGACGCCGGTTGAGGTCTCGTTATGTACCATGCAGACGGCCTTGATTTCGTGCGCCTTATCCGCGACCAGACGCTCTTTAACTGCTGTAGGGTCCACGCCATGACGCCAGTCACCGGGCACGAACTCCGCCTCTAGCTTCAGGCGTCCCGCGAGATTAAGCCAAAGGGTCGCGAATTGGCCGGTTTCATACATTAGCACCCGGTCACCGGGAGACAATGTATTCACCAACGCCGCTTCCCACGCACCCGTGCCGGATGCGGGATAGATGATCACATGGTTGTCCGTCTTAAAGACTTTCTTGATGTCTGCCAGAAGACTACGCGACATCTGACCGAATGCCGGGCCACGATGATCCATCGTCGGATTGTCAATCGCACGCAGCACTCGGTCTGGGACATTGGTCGGCCCCGGGATCTGCAAAAAGTGTCGCCCGCTTGTATTAGCCATTGGCCACCTCCAACGATAAGAATTGAATGCGAAGGAAATTATGCATACAAAATACATTTCCGCAACATCTCTATTTATATAAATTTTTCGGTCGGTTAATAGAATTTGCCAAACGGCATATCTTCTTATATTTTATTTTGTATACAAAATTAATCTATTGAAAGGACGCCGAATGGGCGCGCATCGCATTCCCATTGTCAACACCGGCTTCACCAAGGGTGACAGCGCGCTGGCCGTCCGGTTGCGGCGCGAAATCGAAGGCGAAGTGCTGTTCGACGCGTTCAGCAGGGGGCGCTACTCCACAGATGCATCCCATTACCAGATTGAACCAATAGGCGTTGTGGTCCCCAAGACGGAGCAGGATGTCCGGACCGTGATGGAGATTTCCGCTGAGGAAGGCATTCCTGTGCTACCACGCGGCAGCGGCACATCACAATGCGGCCAAACCATCGGGGAAGCCCTCGTCGTCGACGTCAGCAAACATCTCAATCGGGTCATCGGCTTTGACGCGGACGCCTCTACGGCCTCGGTCGAGCCGGGGATTGCGCTCGATCAACTGAACAACTTCCTCAACCCCTATGGCTATATGTTTACGGTCGACGTCTCCACATCTAGCCGTGCGACCATCGGCGGGATGGCGGGAAACAACAGTTGCGGCGCGCGCTCCATTCGCTACGGCACGATGCGCGATAACGTGCGTGCAATCGATGCATTGATGCCAGACGGGTCGGCCTTCCGGTTTGGCGAGTTGCCAGGTGACCTCTCGGTGAACGATATTCCACCCGGATATCGCGACCTGGCCGAGGTATTGCTAAAACTCGGCGAACGCGAAGCGGAGGAAATCTTTGCACGTTTCCCACGTCTGATGCGGCGGGTTGGTGGATACAACATCGACGCCTTGGTGCCTGGCACGTCCAATCGCCCCGGAGGGGGTAGTGCTAATCTCGCCCATCTTCTGGTCGGCTCTGAAGGGACACTCGCATTTTCGACACAGGTGCATCTCGGACTACATCGCCTGCCGAAGCATAAAGTGCTCGGCATTTGTCATTTCCCGACCTTCTACGGGGCAATGGAGTCGACCCAACATATCGTAAAGCTCGACCCGGCAGCCGTCGAACTCGTCGATCGCAATATGATGGACCTGGCCCGCGACATTGCGATATTCAGACCGACTATTGAGAAGTTCGTGCGCGGCGCACCGGATTCCCTTCTTCTGGTCGAGTTCGCGGGCGACGAACTCGAACCCCAACTGGCGAAGCTGAAAAATCTGAACACTCTGATGTCCGATCTCGGCTATCCAGATGCGGTCGTCGAAGCGACTACTGGCGCGGATCAATCGGAATTCTGGAATGTTCGGAAGTCCGGTCTCAACATCATGATGTCAATGAAGGGCGACGGGAAGCCGATTTCCTTTATCGAGGATTGCGCGGTCCCGCTCGAAGATCTGGCGGAATATACGGACCGACTGACAAACGTATTCATCAAACACGGGACAAAAGGAACGTGGTATGCGCACGCTTCAGTTGGGTGCCTGCATGTCCGTCCTGTCGTAAACCTGAAGGAAGATGATGGCGCACGCACCATGCGGGCAATCGCGGAAGAGGCGTTCGAAATGGTCCGCGAATACAAAGGCTCACATTCCGGCGAACACGGCGACGGTATCGTGCGTTCCGAGTTCCATCGATCGATGTTCGGGGACCGGATGATCGCGAATTT
>DJKK01000090.1 GCA_002434595.1 Alphaproteobacteria bacterium UBA6544
AACTTGAACGTCGGATGTCCCAGCGATCGGGTTCAGTCCGGCCGATTCGGTGCGTGCCTGATGCGAGAACCCGAGCTTGTTGCTAAATGTGTCGAGAGCATGGCGTCTGTTGTCGACCTACCCGTTACCGTGAAATCGCGGATCGGCGTCGATAACCAGGACGAATGGTCGAGCCTGTCGGCATTAGCGCGTCTTATACACGAGGCGGGTGCGAGCCGACATATCGTACATGCCCGGAAGGCCTGGTTACACGGATTGAGTCCGAAACAGAATCGCGAAATCCCGCCGTTACGTTACGACATCGTCTATCGATTGAAGGTGGAAATGCCTGAGATGACAATTGTTGCAAATGGCGGTATCGGGACGTTGGAGGAGATCGACCTGCATATGTCTCATGTCGACGGGGTCATGTTGGGGCGTGCCGCGTACCAGAATCCTTTCATACTCGCTATGATTGACCGGTTTTATTTCGATTCTAGTGTGGTGCCCCGCTCCCGTCGCGATGTGGGCTTGGAAATGCTGGCCTACATCGAAAAAGAAACGGTGAATGGAACGCCTCTACGGGCGATCACGCGTCATATGCTCGGTCTCTTCCAAGGATTACCCGGTGCTCGCGCTTGGCGCCGATGCCTGAGCGAAACAGCACATGAAATGTCCGAGCCGATCAAGGCTATCCGTTCCACTCTCGATAGCATGCCGTCGGAAAAAACGTCGGTTGCCGCGTAGTCGTTGTTACTACTTATCGGCGATACGGAACCTATTCGTAACCGGCACGGCGAAACGCGTTAGTTGGATCTACTTGTATAACGATTGGTTGTGTCAGGCCGCGTTGTCGCTTTTGCGGCGATACGCCATCGCACAATGCTCGTCGCAATATGGGCGATCAGGCGCTGCGGGTTTGCCACAGAAATGAAAGCTTGGGTCGCGCGGGTTTCCAATCGGCCATTGGCACATTCGCTCGGGTGCTCCCACGATTGGATGGTTGGTCCGTCTGATGGGGGATGGTCGTGACGAGAGGCCGAGACGATGGGCCTTGCCGATAACGGCGTTACGCGTGACGTCTCCGAGGTGTTCCGCGATCTGACTGGCACTCAAGCCGTCTTCCCAGAGCCGTTTCAGTTTGTCGACGCGTGCCTCTGTCCATTCCATCGTCAAAATCCCCATTCTGATGACTAAAGCCGATTTTGGCTCAATCGCGCCGCCTCACACAATATATTGTGTTTAACGCCACCTCTTCCACAATATCCTGTTTCGTTTTTTGCCGCAACCGCGACGCCCTAATTTATGGCTGGAGTCTAAGGCATCGTCAACGGCCCTTCGAGTTGCGAAGGCAATTCAAGGGGGTTTGAGGCTGTAACATAATTGTTTTTTAGATTCGAAGGCCGAATTGGAATTCAGTGAATCGTCGGCGAACGACGTAATATGAGGGTCGCGGGTGGTGCTAAGTATCTGGAATCGCTACTGCGACTCGGAGGTCAATTTACGTCCAGCAAGGAACTCGGCTCGCGTGCGGCGCTGTCGTTCTACAATATAGATTATCCGTGTCGCGCTATCTGTCCTAGCGACGGCCAATCCGGTCGCGCGGCAACGTCCTTTGAGCCGCATCCGGAGCATCGCATTCGGCTACCGATTTCCGGGACAGCAAAGGCGGGGCCAAGTTCGGCTGCAAGGCGTGCGGACGATATCGTCGCGTTATGCCCGCAACGGTTGCACCAGCAAAAAACGTCGACGCCCGCCTGCAGGATCTCGCCGAGCTGGGTGGCGCGCCGCCGCGCATCTTCCGCCTCGATGTATCTGCGCTTGTGTTGGCCCATGTCGAGGTTCCGGCTATTCGGGAGTTTTGGCTGACGACAGAAGGATAAAATAGAACAAAAAAAGAACATTAAGCAAGGCTCATAATGCTTAAATGGCATGTCGAACAAGCCGGCGGATGCCCAGCGTCGCGAAACTAGTACGCGTGAAGATGCGAATTATCGGGGGTGACGGTAGGTCGGAATTTCGTGCAATTTCTTGTCGAAGATCGACAGGGCGTCTTCAATCGTCGAGCTTTGTCGAATTTTTTGCGGACCGCTGAAGACTTGATAGGCACAACGCTTGCCGTCTCGTCGTTTGGCGATGGCAAAAAGCGGCGAATCGAAGCTGTGACGGAAGATCGAAAAGATGGCACGACCGCTCTGGTGATCGATCGCGTAGTCCTTCCATTCGCCGGACATAACGCGACGGCTGTAGACGTCCAAAAGTCGGCGCAATTCGTGTCGATCGAAATAGACGCTCCCTTTCGGGCGGCGATAGTCTGAAAGTCTAATGGGTTCGTTCAACGCGGCGCCTCCCTTATTGCCTTACGCGTTGAAGGGTCGTCCGATACGGATCGGGCTCGTCATAGCAGGTGATGCGGCCCAACGTGCGGTAGCAGTAAATAGGTTTTTCGTATACGCGCGGCGCATCGAAGGACTTGCGGCACAATGGTCCGCCATCCTTCATCGCAACCAGAGAACGGCATTCCTTGCCCGAGGCCCATTCCGCCACGTAATCCGTGGGCAGTTTGTCCGTCTGAATAAAGTTCGCCATTGAACCCGAGAGAACGAGAAACGAATTCGTCCCGCATGCGCCGAGGGCCATCAGCACAGTGCCGAACAGCAAGCCCTTTACCATCCGACTCCGGAACTGTGGCTCCCGATTTTCCTCCATGCGCCTCGTCGTTCGTCGTTATTTCGTCAGACTATGCGGCCGAGGTCTGATACCCGCCCGTATAGTCTGTATTGTCGCGCATTGAAGAAACAGGTTCAAGCGCGCAGGAAGCGTAGGGATTTCCGCGACTTGGATTTGCATGCTTGTAGGGGTATCGATAGATTACGCGCCACGCCGGCATCGGCCGGTTTCACCAAATTGGGAGAGAGGAAGTGTGAGCGACATCTTCCAGGAAATCGACGAAGAAGTCCGTCGCGACCGGCTCCACAAAGTTTGGAAGGATTACGGCGGCTATATCATGGCCGGCGTCGTTGCCATTGTGCTGGGTGTGAGCGCATCCGTCGGCTGGCGCGAGTATTCCAAGCAGCGACAAGAAGCGGACAGCGACCGGTTTGTCGAAGCCACCGCACTGGCAGCGAGCGGTAAACCCGCGGAAGCCGCAGCCGTCTTCCAGGCGCTGTCAGACGAGGCTGCTGACGGTTATGCCTTGTTCGCCCGATTCCGTGCCGCGGACGCGCTCAAGGATTCGGGCGATATCGATGGCGCCGTCCAGATATTCGAAGGCATTACCACGGACCCTGCGGTAGACGATCTGTATCGCGACCTTGCGACGCTGCTGGCCATCATGCACACGATTGATGGCGGCGATCCGGAAGTGATGCGGGCGCGGTTGACGCCTCTTCTCGCGGATAACGCAGTCTGGCGTCATTCCGCGCGCGAACTCTCCGGCGCGCTGGCGTTAAGGACGGGAGATCGGGAATTGGCGAAGACCGAATTCCAGAAGCTGGCGGACAACCTGTTGGTGCCGCCGGGCGCACGGGCGCGAGCTGCGGAAATCCTTAAAATTTTGGGTGACTGACCGGTGATTCGAGCCGGTCTAGGCAGGAAGGGTGCCGTCGAGCACCGCCTTGTGTGGACCACGATGGCGGTTGCCATGCTACTGGGCGGATGTGGCATCACGGATTGGGTCGATGAGATGACCGGCCGTAACGAAGTCCCTCTGCCAGGCCAACGTATCCCTGTGATCATCAATGAGCCGGCGCTCGAACCGGATCCCCGCGTTGCTGACCTGCGCGTTATCCTGCCGCCACCTGTCGAGAATGCCAACTGGTCTCAGGCAGGCGGCAACGCGCGTAATGCCATGCAACATTTAAAGGTTTCTGTCGACGTGGGAGAAGCTTGGCAGCAAACCATTGGAGAAGGTGCAAGCGACGAGCGGCGTTTGGTATCGCGGCCAATCGTCGGCGACGGTTTCGTTTTCACCATGGATGTAGAATTCGAACTCATTGCATTCGAGGCCGCATCGGGCAGGAAGATATGGACGTACGACCCCGAAATTCCGGAAGAGGACGAAGAAAGCTTCGGCGGCGGTATTGCGTACGCGGATGGGCGCGTTTTCATGTCAACGGGATTTGGCGAGATCATTGCTGTGCGCGCCGACAACGGTACCGAATTGTGGCGAGGTAGTCTTCCTGGACCAAGCCGGTCAGGGCCTGCCGTGGGCGGCGGACGCGTCTTCGTCGTCACCATCGACAACCAGACTGTCGCGTTCGACGTGGGATCGGGCAAGAAGCTTTGGACACAGTCAGGTGTCTCCGAGGTTGCAGGTCTTCTAGGTGGCGCGAGTCCGGCCTTTGTGGGCAATACCGTAATCGTCCCCTATTCGTCCGGCGAATTAGTGGCGCTGCGCGCCAAAAACGGGCGTGTCGTCTGGAGCGACAGCCTTGCATTTGTTCGCAAGACCGACACGCTTTCGACTGTGGCTCATATTCGTGGGCATCCCGTCGTCGATCGCGGGGTGGTCTACGCGGTCAGTCATTCGGGCCGTCTCGTGGCCATCGATCTGAGAACGGGAGCCCGAATTTGGGATCGCGCCATCGGCGGGTCTGAGACGCCTTGGGTTGCCGGAAACTTCGTTTATTTATTGGGAAATGACGGCGACCTGTATTGTCTGACGCGCCTCGGCGGGCGAGTTCGATGGATCAGATCCCTGCCGCGATATGAAGACCCGGATGACAGGGAGGGCCGCATAAAGTGGTATGGACCGGTCTTGGCCGGCGACCGTCTTATGGTGGTGGGCAGTGCGGGCGAGGTGCTCAGTATTTCGCCGTATACAGGCAAGTTTCTGAGTAAGCTCGAATTGGCGGATCATTTTTCGGTGCCGCCGGTGATCGCCATGGGGAATATATTCTTCCTTTCGGATGACGCCGACTTGATCGTTTATCGTTAGGCTTCGTTAATACGGACCGAGACTTTCCGCTTGGAAACGCTATGACCTTTACCGTTGCCATCGTTGGCCGGCCGAATGTCGGGAAATCAACGCTATTTAATCGTCTGGTGGGACGGCGCGTGGCGTTGGTCGATGACACCCCGGGCGTCACCCGCGATCGGCGCGAAGGGGACGGACGGATTGGCAACCTCGTATTTCGAGTGATCGATACCGCCGGCCTGGAAGAGGCCCCCAATGAAAGTCTGGAGGCTCGAATGCGCGGTCAGACGGAGATCGCGGTGTCGGAGGCTGATGTTGTTCTCATGATTATCGATGCTCGAGCAGGTGTCTTGCCGATGGACAGGCAGTTCGCCGACGACATCCGCCGTACCGGGGCGCGCACCATCCTGGCCGCGAACAAATGTGAAGGAAGTGCCGGTCGTGACGGCCTTTACGAATCGTATGAGCTGGGTCTTGGCGAGCCGGTGCCCGTGTCGGCCGAACATGGGGAAGGCATGGCCGACCTCTTTGAGGCTCTGTCGTCGGCGGCGGAAGCGAACGATGTGAGTGCTCCCGACGCCATCGATGCGGACGAGGATGCGCCCCTGCAGTTAGCGATAGTCGGTCGTCCGAATGTTGGAAAGTCGACGCTGGTCAATCAGCTTATTGGCGAGGACCGCCTGCTGACGGGACCCGAGGCCGGGATCACTAGAGATTCGATTACCATCGATTGGGCATACGAAGGACGTCCGCTGCGGCTTGTCGATACGGCCGGTCTGCGTCGCCGCGCTCGGGTTGACCACAAGCTGGAGAAGCTGTCCGCCGGCGATACAACTCGAGCGATACGTTTCGCGCAGGTCGTCGTACTGGTACTGGACGGGGAGGCGATGTTGGAGCGCCAGGATCTGACCATTGCGCGGCGCATCGTGGACGAAGGGCGTGCGTTGGTTATCGCTGCCAACAAGTGGGATATCGTCGGCGATCAGGCGGAAGCGCGCCAACGGCTGCGCGATCGTCTCGAGACCTCGTTGCCGCAGATCAAAGGCGTGCCCGTCGTGCATATTTCGGCGCTGCATGGGCGGAATCTCGACAGGCTTCTCGGGGCGGTGTTCGACATCTACGATATCTGGAACAAGCGAATTGCTACGGCGCCGTTGAACGACTGGCTTGCCGCTATGATCGAAGCGCATCCGCCGCCATTGGCCCGTGGCCGGCGTATACGCATTCGATATATGACACAAATTAAGACCCGGCCGCCAACGTTCGCGCTATGGGTCTCGCAGCCGACGGAATTGCCTGACGCCTATCTTCGTTATCTAGAGAACGGCCTGCGCGACGATTTTGGCCTGCCGGGCGTCCCGCTGCGCCTGCAAATGCGTAAAGGCCGCAATCCTTACGTCAAGGATCGATAGATCTGGCGGGCGCTCCGGATTGCTGGCTGCGGGCGTCGGGATAGATAGCTAAACGTTCGGTTCATCAACGCGATCAATGCCAAATGTCACTCGAGAAGAGAAGTAAGTCCGTTCTAAAGAAGCTCGGCGCGTTAGCCGGGATTGGAATTGCTGCGATCATCTCCTATGAGATCTTTTACTGGCTGACCCACGTTTACGAATATGATGCGCGGATCGAAGCGGAGTTGACGACGCTTTCTTCGCGGATCGACGGGGAGATCGAGAAAGTCCACGTTAAGGAAGGCGATCGTGTGAAAGAGGGTGACCTGCTTGTCGCCCTTAAGTCAGACGTACAACGCCTGAAAATCGAAGCCCTCGAAGCGGATCTTGAACGCGAGCAAGGCCAGAGCGCCAAAATTGAGGCAGAGATGGTCGCCTTCCAGCGCGACCTGAATTCCCGCCTTGCGACCAAACGCGAGACCGTGAAAGCGCGCAAGACCGAGCATGCGACAATTCGCAACCGCTACGAATTGGCGCGCAGGAACTTCGAACGCTCGAAGATCCTGCACCAGAAGAAGTTGACCTCAAAGAAGAGCTTTGAGGAAGAGCATTCGAAAGTGCTGATTATCGAAGCAGAGGTCGAGAAATCATCCGCCAACATCAAGGTCGCGGAACTCGAACTTGCGGAAATTTCCGCCTCTAGATCGCAGCTCGACGTCCTTGAGACGGAAAAGAAGATCGCCAATCTGAACATTGAGAAGATCAAATCTTTGATCGCGCAGGAGAAGGCGCGACTGACCTATCATTTCGTCCGCAGCCCGATCGACGGCATTATCGACAGCGTTTACAAATACAAAGGAGAGCATGTCGAGGAAGCAGAACGTATGGTTCTGCTGCACGATGAGAACTCGTTGTGGATTGAGGCGAATGTCGATGAGTCACAACTTCGCCACCTTGAAGTGGGCCAAGGCGTGTTAATCGATATCGACGCATATCCGTATCCGTTTCAGGAGTTCGATGGCGTAGTCACGCATATTGGCAGCGTTACGACCTCCGAGATGGCCGGCGAAAATGGATTGGCGACCGGCCGGACGCGGAAGCCGACCCAAAGAATTCCCGTTCGTATTAAGATCCTCGACCCGCCGGAAAAAATCGCCCCGGGGATGCGGGTCGAAGTGAATATCCAGATCTACGATCAGATTCGCTTCTGATGAATCTTGAGCGATTCGATTGGCGATTCATTCTTGGTATTGCCGTCGTATCGATGCTGATTCAGCAGGCATTTTCGTATGTATGCCAAATTGCCATGCCGTTCCTTGCGGACCGGCTTGCGGACGACTTTGGAATCTCGCGGGCTTGGCTTGGTTTCTACCTCTTTCTCACGAATGTAGCG
>DJKK01000147.1 GCA_002434595.1 Alphaproteobacteria bacterium UBA6544
GGCAGGTGCCTCGCTCGCGGCGGCTTCTTCTGCCGGCGCGTCTTCGGCGGCAGCTTGAGAAGAACCGCCTTCCTCCCCGTCCCGACCGCGACGATCAGCACGATCCCGATCACCTTTGCCATGCGCCATTGGCGACGGCTCCGCACGCAACTCCTCCACGCGGATCGTGATGTATCGCAACACGTCCTCATGTAGGCGCAGGTTACGTTCCATTTCCTGTAAAGCGTCCGATGGCGCCTCCAGATTGAACATGACGTAATGACCCTTGCGGTTTTTCTTCATCCGATAGGCGAGACTACGCAGGCCCCAATACTCGCGGCGGGCCACGTTGCCTCCGTTATCGGTGATGATCTTTTCCATATCGTCGGCCAGCGTATCGACCTGGCCGGCAGAGATGTCCTGACGTGCAATAAGCACGCTTTCATAAAACGGCATCCGTACACTCCCTACGGCTGTTAAATGACCCGGAGTCGAAGGAACCCTCCGTTCGACCGCCCGGCTCTAGCCGACGCTCAAGCGCCGGCAAGGAGCTATGATCTCCCGCGAGTCGCGGGAAGGCGGCACTATACCCATTCCGGCGACCTTCGCAATGCGGAATTGTGCGGTCCCCGGGGCGCTTGCTTGACAGTCGAGGGCGAGCGGTTATGACTGGCTCGCAAATCAATCTACGGAACCAAGGCATGACCCGCGCATTCGTCTTTCCGGGCCAAGGCTCGCAAGCAGTCGGGATGGGGAAGGAACTCGCAGATGCGTTTTCCGCCGCCCGACACGTATTCGAAGAAGTCGACGAGACTCTCAAGCAGAATCTGACCAAGGTTATGTTCGAAGGCCCCGACGACGACTTACGTCTTACCGAAAACGCACAGCCGGCCCTAATGGCGGTCAGCGTCGCAATTGTCCGGGTCATTCAAAAAGAAGGTAATGTGGCTCTGCCGGATGTTGCTTCATACGTCGCGGGTCATTCGTTGGGGGAATATGCAGCACTGGCGGCCGCGGGCGCCCTTAGCCTTGCGGATACCGCGCGCCTGTTGAAATTACGTGGGACTACGATGCAAAAGGCGGTCCCGGTAGGCCAAGGGGCGATGGCGGCCCTCATGGGACCGACTGTCGAAGAAACAGAGGCCATCGCGGCGGATGCCGTGGCGGCTGGCGAGGCCGGCGACGTCTGCGACCTCGCGAATGACAATGCCCCGGGCCAGGTCGTTGTGAGCGGGAGTACAGCTGCGGTCGAACGTGCCGTCGAAATCGCTTCGGAGCGAGGTGCTAAGCGCAGCATCATGTTGCCGGTCAGTGCACCTTTCCACTGCTCATTGATGCAGCCTGCTGCCAATGCCATGGCGGAGGCACTGGCAGAGACAACGATTTTGCCGCCCGCCGTCCCACTTGTCGCGAACGTCACGGCCGACGAAGCCCGTGATCCGGAGGAATTTCGCAAGAATCTGGTAACCCAGGTGACCGGCCGGGTGCGTTGGCGCGAAGGCGTCCTCACACTCAAAAACAAAGGCGTCAACACGCTTGTCGAAACCGGTGCCGGCAAAGTGCTGAGCGGCCTCGCACGGCGCATTGATCGGGAATTAGCCACAACCTCGATTCAAGGACCGGGCGATATCGAAGCCTTCCTCGGCAGTCTCTAGGAGAATCACATTTATGTTCGACCTATCGGGTAAATCGGCATTGGTGACGGGCGCATCGGGCGGTATCGGGGGCGCTATAGCGCGCGCCCTGCATGGTGCCGGCGCGACCGTCTCGCTTTCGGGAACGCGGGTACAAGCGCTGGAGAGCTTTGCCGGCGAGCTTGGCGAGCGCGTTCATATCACACCGGCCAACCTCTCGGACCCTGGATCGCTCGATGGACTAATCGGCGCCGCCGAAGAAGCAATGGGTGCGGTCGATATTCTGGTGAACAATGCCGGCCTTACACGCGACATGCTGTCGATGCGGTTGACGGACGATGATTGGCAGACGGTTCTCGACGTTAATTTGACCGCGGCGTTTTGCCTGTCACGCGGCGTGCTGCGTGGCATGATGAAGCGGCGGTGGGGGCGTATCGTCAATATCACTTCCGTCGTCGGCGTTACGGGAAATCCAGGTCAAGCGAACTATGCGGCTTCCAAGGCCGGATTGATCGGCATGACCAAATCTATGGCTCAGGAAGTCGCAAGCCGGGGCATTACCGTCAACTGCCTCGCGCCAGGCATGATCGTCACCGCGATGACCGACGTATTGTCTGATGACCAGAAGGATCGCATCCTCGATATAATCCCGGCAGGGCGATTTGGCGAGTCGGAGGAAATCGCCGCTGGGACGCTCTATCTGGCCAGCGACGAAGCGGCATATGTTACCGGCCAAACCCTTCATATAAATGGTGGAATGGCAATGATCTAAATGGGTTTCAGAGACCTTTGGCAAGCGCTGGTCACGTTGGTAAAAGTGTGTTAGGAAACGCCCGCCGTCGAGCGGAGTGCCGAGTAGCAACCGCAGGCAGGGCGGAATTTCAAATCTACGCTCATACATTTGGGAAGGCTAAAGAACATGAGTGACGTTGCGGATCGCGTTAAGAAAATCGTCATCGAGCATCTAGGCGTTGATGAGGGAAAAGTTTCCGATAATGCCAGTTTTATCGATGATCTTGGCGCGGACAGCCTCGACACAGTCGAGTTGGTCATGGCGTTTGAGGAAGAGTTCGGCTGCGAAATTCCCGATGATGCTGCCGAAAAGATTCTGACGATTAAGGACGCCATAACATTCATCGAAAGCGCCGGCGACTAATCCCGTCGTCACCCCGTTCACTTTTACAGGAAGCGTCGTTGCGATGAGGCGTGTCGTCGTAACAGGTATGGGAGTTGTCACGCCTTTGGGCGTTGGCGTCAGCCATGTGTGGCAGAGGCTCCTCAACGGCGACAGCGGATTGGGGCCGATGGAGGGGTTCGACGCATCGGACCTCGCTTGTCGGATCGCCGGCCACGTCCCGTCAGGCGATACCGAAAACGGCGATTACAACGTTGACGACTGGGTCGACCGCAAAGATCAGCGGAAGATGGACCCGTTTATTGCATTCGCTATCGCAGCGGCGGACGAGGCGATTGAAGACGCGGGTTGGGTGCCGCAAACCGATGAAGAACGAGAGAAGACAGGCGTCCTCATCGGCTCCGGAATTGGCGGACTGCCGGGAATTTCAGAGACGTCGGTTACCCTTCACGAGCGCGGCCCGCGGCGGGTCAGTCCGTTCTTCATCCCCGCAAATCTGATCAATCTTGCATCGGGTCATGTCTCTATCCGTCACGGCTTCAGTGGACCGAATCACTCCGTCGTTACAGCCTGTGCGACCGGTGCACACGCCATCGGCGACGCAGCACGTCTGATTCAGTTTGAAGACGCTGATGTGATGGTCGCGGGCGGTGCGGAAGCAGCGATCTGCCGTATGGGTATCGCAGGGTTCGCCGCCGCAAAAGCCCTATCAACCGGATACAACGATACACCCGAGATAGCCTCACGGCCATGGGACGAAGGACGTGACGGATTCGTCATGGGTGAAGGTGCGGGCGTCGTGGTGCTGGAAGACTACGAGCATGCCAAGGCCCGTGGCGCCAAGATATACGCCGAAGTGACCGGATACGGACTATCGGGCGACGCGCACCACATCACTGCTCCGGCAACGGACGGAAATGGTGGATTTCGGGCGATGAAAGCTGCGCTGAAACGCGCCGGCATCGCGGCGGAGACAATCGATTACGTCAACGCACACGGTACATCGACGCCGCTTGGTGATGAGATTGAGCTCGGCTCGGTCAAGCGCCTGTTCGGCGATCACGCCTATAGCCTGTCAATGTCGTCGACGAAATCGGCAATCGGTCATTTACTGGGTGCCGCCGGCGCAGTTGAAGCGATCTTTTCCATTCAAGCAATCGTCGAAGGCACTGTTCCTCCGACTTTAAACTTGGAGAACCCGTCAGACGGTTGCGATATCGATCTCGTCGCCCTAAAGGCTAAGGAACGTCCGGTGCGAAACGCCATGTCGAATTCTTTCGGATTCGGCGGCACGAATGCCAGTTTGGTTCTGAGCGCCGTCGACTGACGCGAAATGAAGCGCGCCGCGCTCTTTCTTCTCATTCTCGTCCTCTTCGTCTCCGCCTCGGCAGCTGCTCTCTACTATTGGGGCTATCGAACGTTCCATTCGCCGGGTAACTCCGAACAAGCCGTCCGAATGGTCGTGCCGAGAGGCGCCAACCTAAATCGCATTGCTGAGTTGCTTCAAGAAGCATCCGCCATCAACATGCCACGTGTTTTTGTGCTGGCCGCTCGCCTATCGGGCGAAGGCCGAGCGATCAAGGCGGGGGAATACGAATTTGCGGCCGGCGACAGTCAACGCACGATCTTAACCACCTTGACACTCGGCAGAACCGTGCAACGTCACATCACCGTTCCTGAAGGCCTGAGCGTAGCCGAAGTGCTGGCACTACTGAATAACACGAGGGCCCTGAACGGCACCGCCTCCTTGCCCTCCGAAGGCAGCCTTCTACCCGAGACATATCGCTTTGAACTCGGCGACAACCGAAACGTCGTCATTCGCCGAATGACAAAGTCCATGAATGACACGGTCAACTCACTCTGGAGCAAGCGCGCCAAAGGTCTACCGCTCGACAGTCCCGAACAGGCCGTCATTCTGGCATCGATTGTCGAAAAGGAGACCGGTATTCCGGAAGAACGGGCTCGGGTTGCCGCCGTATTTCTGAATCGAATACGCAAAGGTATGCGATTGCAATCGGATCCGACTGTCGTCTATGGCATCACACGCGGACACCGCTCCCTAGGGCGCGCCATTTCGCGCAAGGACCTCGCGACCGACACGCCCTACAACACGTACCGCATTTCCGGCCTTCCGCCGGGCCCTATCTGCAACCCGGGTCGGGACGCCATTGCCGCGGTTTTGAACCCAATTCAAACCGACGAGCTCTATTTCGTCGCCGATGGAACCGGCGGTCACGCCTTCGCGAAGACATTGGCCGAGCACAACCGGAATGTCGTGCGCTGGCGGCGTCTTCAAAGGTCCAAGAAACCTTAGGTCCCTATTGTCGCCGCAGCCGCCGGCTTTTCGGGGAGGCGGCTCAGGAGAATTCGTAAGAGCGGTGGCGGCACCAGCTGACCGAGCGTGTAGACGACCGCGTACATGATCCATGGAAACGCCACCCGGGCGCGGTTCCTCGCGAGACCTCGCGCGATGATCTTCGCGGCGCGATCGGCCGGCATGATTAAAGGCATCGGAAAAGGATTTGCTGCGGTAATTCGGCTGTGCACGAAACCAGGACAAATCACCGTGACGCCGACACCGCGACGTGCAGCGGAAGGCCGCAGCGCTTCTCCAAAATGGCGAACGGCCGCTTTGCTCGCACTATATGCCGGTGCGCCCGACATCGGTAAAAATCCCGCAAGCGAAGAAACGATGGCAATCTGACCGCCACTCCGCGCCGCCATCACCTCCAGCGCCGGCAAAACGGTATTGAGGACGCCGTCGACATTAACGGCAAATATCGATCGCGTTTGCATATCAGATTCGATCCCATCAGCGGTACCACCAGAAATACCGGCATTTGCGACGACAAGGTCGACCGCGGCCTTGCAATCGACTTCTGCAATCCACCGGAACATCAGATCGCGATCAGTTACATCAACGGTGGACACGTACACTTTCGCGCCCTTCGCTTCGCAGACTTTGGCGACACCGGCCAACCGATCCTTATTACGGCCTGACAGAAACAACGACACACCGGATTCTGCATAGTGACACGCAAGTGCCTCACCAATGCCGCTGGATGCACCGGTGATCAGAATCGAACTTGGTGGTGACATGAATATGCGTCTGCTCTGCTTCTAGTGGCGGTTGGCTTGTTGACCCTATGGGCGAGGGATATATTGCGGTCGCTGTTTTACCCTGTCCAACCAGGATTATTCATTGCCTCTTGCAAGCATGACAGGATTTGCCCGTGTGAGCGGCGAAAGTCACGACCGTCGCTGGACGTGGGAAGCTAAGTCCGTCAATGGTCGCTCCCTCGACGTCAGAATTAAAGTGCCGTACGGCTACGATCGGATCGAGTTACCGGCAAAGAAACTGGCGGGCGACCGGCTGGGCCGCGGAACGATCTCGTTGACCCTCTCCATCGAAACCAGTCACGCCAATAGTGCGCTTCGTATTAACCGCCCGTTTCTCAATGAACTTATCGAGCTTCACGGCGACTTCGCCAACCGCGTTGATGCGGGTCCGCTCAAACTCGAGACCTTGCTGACTGTGAAGGGCGTCATTGAATCCGTAGAGAACGACGAAACGTCGGAAGGTCTGGAGCAAACAGATGCCGCGCTTTTGTCGACATTGGACGAGGCCATCGAAGGCCTTGCGTCATCACGTCTTGCGGAAGGCGAGCGATTGAACACGTTACTCGCAGATTGCTTGACCACCCTTGAAGTGGCGTGCCGTAAAGCGCGCAAGTCGGACGGCGCTCGGAGCGATGTCATCCGCGATCGCCTCAATGCGCAGATGGCCGAACTTCTGGAACGACCACAGGAGCTTGCCGAAGAACGATTGGCTCAGGAAGTTGCCGTACTTGCGACAAAGGCGGATGTTCGCGAAGAGCTCGACCGTCTGGAGGTACATTGCGCAGCTGGCAGGGACCTCTTGGCCGGTTCCGAACCAGTCGGGCGTCGACTGGACTTCCTCTGCCAAGAATTCAATCGCGAGGCGAATACCCTTTGTTCAAAATCCTCCAGCGAGGAATTGACAAGCATCGGACTGGAAATGAAGGCGACAATTGATCAACTTCGTGAGCAGGCGCAGAACGTGGAGTGAGCCTTTTGGACAACGATTTGAGATTGCAGCGCCGTGGATTGATGTTCGTTTTATCCTCTCCTTCCGGAGCGGGCAAAACGACGATCTCCCGCGCAATTCTAGAACGTGACTCAGAAATCGTCATGTCGGTCTCCATGACGACCCGGCCGAAGCGGCCGGGCGAAGTTGCTGCACGCGATTATCACTTCGTCGAAACCGCGGATTTCAATCTCATGGTCAACCGTGGCGAGCTGCTCGAGTACGCCAAGGTTTTCGACCACTACTACGGAACACCCGCAGCGCCGGTCATGGAAGCGCTGGAGGGCGGTCAGGACGTGCTGTTCGATATCGATTGGCAAGGCACACAACAGTTGGCGGAACGCGCGCGCGCGGACCTCGTCAGTGTTTTTATCCTACCACCATCGACGTCAGAACTTGAAAAACGGCTGCGGGGCAGGGCGCAAGACTCAGCCGAGGTCGTGGCGAACCGCATGCGCCGGGCACCCGACGAGATGAGCCACTACCCGGAATACGATTATATTATTGTCAACCGGGAGATTGAGGAAAGCATCGAAATGGCAATGGCGATCCTCAGGGCAGAACGCCTGAAACGCGCCCGGCAAACCGGGCTTGGAGAATTCGTCAAAGGCCTTCGCGAAGGTCGCTGAACGCCACGGCAAGCGACGAGAACGCGGCAATATCCAACTCCTCGGCCCTTTTCCGCCCATCGATACCTGAATGCTCGAGCAACGCCTCAACAGGGACGCCGAGGGAAGCAAGCGAGCGCTTCAGCGTTTTTCTTCTTTGCCCGAATGCCGCCGCCGTAACAGATTCTATATCATCGGCGTCACCGTCGAACCGCGGTTGATCAAAGGGGTTTAGCCTCACAACAGCAGAATCCACCCGCGGCGGTGGCGTAAACGCGCGAGCTGGAATGCGAAAAAGAAATCGTGTCTTAGCGCACCAGTTGCTTAATACGGCAAGACGGCCATAAGGCTTCGCGCCTGCCGATGCCGTAATGCGCTCCGCCACTTCGAGCTGAAACATCAAGATCATTTCAGTGATTTCAGGCCCTGCCTTTAGCCAACGAACAAGCAAAGGCGTCGCGATATTGTACGGCAGGTTCGCAATAATGCGGAGCGGCGGCGGCCCTAACGCCGCGACATCGACTTCAAGCGCGTCGGCGCACAGGAGTTCAAGACGTCCACCCGCGCCTTCCACCAGCGGTGCAAGCGCCTTCACACAGCGCTCGTCCCGTTCGATCGCAACAACCTTCGACGCACCGGCCGCCAGAAGAGAACGAGTAAGCCCGCCAGGGCCCGGCCCAACTTCCACCGTGGTTCCTTCAGACAAGTCCGATGCAGAGATTGCAATGCGCCGAGTCAAATTCAGATCGAGCAAGAAGTGTTGACCCAGTCCGCGTTTTGCATTGAGGCCGTATTTGGCAATGACCTCGCGCAGCGGCGGCAGCGCGTCAATTGGGTCAGCGGAAGAATTAATCATCGAAGATCAATCTGCTACGTGTTCGATTGCCGGCCATCCGCGCCGCAATCTTCAAAGCGGCGACGAGGCTCGATTCATCGGCAACCCCCGTGCCGGCGATTTCGAGCGCCGTACCATGATCAGGAGACGTACGCACAAACGGAAGTCCGAGCGTAATATTCACGCCAGAGCTGAAGTCGATCGTCTTCAGCGGGATCAGGGCTTGATCGTGATACATGCAGACGGCCGCGTCATAATTCGTCCGTGCACGATCATGAAACAACGTGTCGGCCGGCCTCGGTCCGGTCACGGAGTAGCCCGCTTGTTTTAACTCTTCCACGGCCGGAGTAATAATTTCGATCTCTTCACGACCCATCGCCCCCTCTTCGCCAGCATGCGGATTCAATGCAGCAATCATTACATGCGGCCGATCGATGGCAAAATCCTGCCTTAGCGCACGCACGGTTGCCCGAACCGTCTCGACGATACTTCCACTACGCAGCGAATCGATAGCTTCCCGGAGCGGTTGATGGACAGTCACTGGCACGACACGCAGATGTTCGCAGGCAAGCATCATCAAAGGACGGGCGTCGCTATCCGCAAACGTCGCCAAAAACTCCGTATGACCGGGATATTGAAATCCGCAATCATAAAGCGCTTTCTTCTGAATGGGATTGGTCACGATTGCCGCCGCCTGTCCACCTGTGACATATCCAACCGCGCGCTCGATTGATGAAACGACGACCGCTGACGTCTCGGGTTGTGGACATCCAGGGACGACTGCTGCCGATACTTCCAATGGTATTACCGGCAAAGCGTTGCCGAATGTATCAACTGCGTCCTCAGGTTTCTCAATTTCCGCAACCGGAATGTCCCATTCCAGTTGCGTGGCGATGCGCTGAAGTCGTGCGGCGTCATCTACGACAAAGTAAGGCGGTAATCCGCTCGCATCACGCGTGCGCCACGCCTTCAGTGTTATCTCGCCACCGATTCCGGCAGGTTCGCCCATCGTGACGGCTATGGGGCGGACTTCTACGCTCACTGTCTCAGGTCCAAGTAGGCCGAGCGCCGAAGGTCGCGCAAGTAGCGCTGTGCCAACAATCCAAGCCGCTGCCGTCGTATTTTATTTTCAAGTTCATCCTGACTGGGAAGGCCCGCGTCTTGAGCAATGCGACGACACACGACCATCATGGATATCCCATTGGACACCCGCACCGGCGCACTGGGGATGCCGATTTCCTGGTTCATCAAAAAAGCTTTAATCTGGTCAGGAAGTTGACCCGAAGATGCCGTCTTCAGGCGTTCGACTGCGAGCGCATTGGCCGCACGACCGGATTGCAGAAACTCATCGCAAGATTTCGCCGCACCCGCTATTTCCAGCGCCTGCGCATTTTGCGCCTCGACTTCCGAGGCGAGCGCATTGGGAAGAATTGGAAGTATCATCTGACGATAGTGGATATTGGCCGTCGCCACATTCACAGCCGGAATGCGCCGATCAATAAGATAGATAATATGGTACCCCGTCCGTGTTCGGAGAGGTGGCGACACCTGCCCCGGCTGCATCGCCGCGATGGTCGCCGCGAATTCACCATCCAGTTCCGCGTCCGTAATCCAGCCGAGATCGCCACCGTTTCCGGCGGTTGTGCTCTGCGAGAATTCCCGTGCGATCGAGGCGAAATTCGCGCCATTGACGATCTGTTGAATCAGTCGCTCCGCAGTTTGCTTAACGGACCTGTCGGCGTCCGGGGAATCGACGCCTAGGAAAATTTCCGAAACGCGCAACCTTGGCTTCCCTTGCTGAAGGCGAAGACGATCAAGCTCTTCCTCCACCTCCTCACGACCAACAGTGACCTGCCGTGCAAACTTGCGGTCTATAAGCTTGAACCACGAGACGCGTGCCCTGACCTGTGTTTCGAGCGCTGAACGATCCACTTGGCGACTGTCCAGTAGCGCCCAAAGCTGATCGGTTTTCATACGATTCCCGCGCGCAAGGTTCGAAATCGTACGATTGATTTCACGCTGCTTTACACGAATGTTCAACGAGGCTGCCTCTTGTAGCTGAAGGCGTTCATCGATCATCGTTCTAAGTACCTGCGGCAGTAAACGACTGAAGACGTCTTGGCGCGGCGGCAGATTTGCCATCGTCGCGACCAGTCGGATTCGGTTTTCCAGATCGTAAATCGAGATAATCTCATCGTTTACGATTGCGGCAATCCGCTGCACATCCTGCGCCAACCCGACGTTGAAACAACCGTAAGCCACACTGGCGACCACGATGCATAGGCGTTTCAAACGTCCGCGACGCTTCCGAATTTCGCTGATCTGTCGAACACCGATCGCCATACGCCTATCCTGCGCTCGACTGCACTTGCCCCAGATGCTTGAAGATGAACTGGAATAGAATGCGGCTCTCAGGTTTGATATCGGCATCTCGCGTGAAACTTCTCTGTGCCGTGATATTGAACCCGAAACATTCATCCAGATAGCTCGCGCGCAAGGAGTGCAAGAGCGAACCGCCGTCACCAGTCAGGTCGCGATGCGTTCCTATTGATGCGGACCAGAATTGATTGATTCGCGAACTCAGATCAATTTGTAGCTCTTCCCGCCGGTCCGCGTTGCTGGCCGC
Source organism: Alphaproteobacteria bacterium UBA6544 (assembly GCA_002434595.1). Classification (GTDB taxonomy): domain Bacteria; phylum Pseudomonadota; class Alphaproteobacteria; order UBA8366; family UBA8366; genus UBA6544. The sequence goes on from DJKK01000147.1 coordinate 10,926, forward strand.
CGTGCCTTCATCAACAAAGAAATAGTTACCACTCACTCTCATCGCATCTGGGCCAACTGAGAAACCAACCGCACTGCTTCGACCCGAGAAATCAGATTCGCTAAATTTAAATCGATAAAGCAGGTCGACATATTCGTTCGGCTTTACGTCGATCCTTCCGACATAGTCAGAAAAATCTTCTTCCAGAAGTTTCGATGATCTCAATTCCCGGTCCGTATGGAAGCGATAGCTCTGGCCAATAAACGCCGTGATATCGCCGACCCGCTCACCATACATTCCCACCTTTACGCCGTAGACCGCGCGAGATCCACTATCTACCCGATCCAATCCGGCAAAGCGATCAAGGCTGAGAAGGTTCGTGTCGTCGAGTTCGAAGACAGTGCTCTCCTCGTCTGGAATTACTCTCGGGTTGCTGCCATTCGGTGCGCCGATCAACATCGCAACCGGCTCGACGATCTGTTTCAGGTTGCTGGAATGGCGTACGAGCGGATACCGTGCCTCAATGGCGGCCTGCGGGAACGCCCGCCCCCGCGATGCTGCATCGTTACCGGAGCCGGTGACATTTTCGATCCGATAAACATCCATTTGCGCGGACATCGTTGCGGTCGTCACCAGTCCGAGATTCCACGTTCGGCCAATTTGATAAGTCGGTTTTACGGAGACCCTTTGACTATCCGTACCTTTCCCACGGAACAGTGTCCTGAGATTTGCATCGAGCTGCCAACGCCCCCCAAAACCATCCGCTTCGCCGATATGATTGAAATCCAAGACGGGCGCCACGATCGGCTGCTCGGCCCGGTCATCGGTGCGCAAATCCTGGAACCAGTATGCGTTGGCGGCGATGTAGTTACGTTGCCTAAATCCTTCAACATTGGCGTTAGAGCGAAGCGTGTTGCGGTTTAGCTTGAAGAAATCGAACTTGCGCAGATAACTCCTGTCACTCGCTCTCTCCAAATTGAGGCTGGCCTGCCACGTCTCATCGATATGGTAGCTCGACTCCAATTCGAAGTGACCGCGCACACGGTCACCCTTCTCGGTCGGATTGTTCGCGTCGCCTTCCTTTCTTTCCGCTTCCGCAATACTCCCTCTAAGCCTCACTTCCGCATTGCGGATTTGATGGCGGTATTCCCCACTCAACACCAACCCTTCTTCTTTAGTGATGATAGGATCGACAGTGATGTCCTTGTCGTCGCCAATCGGAATAAAATACGGTAGCCGGATGAAGGCTCCTGCGTCGCCGCCGGTTCCAAAACTTGGCGTCAGAAAGCCGGCCTTCCGGTTTACTGTCGGATCCGGATGCGAAAGATAGGGCGAATAGGCGACCGGATATCCCCACATTTCCAGATAGACATCACGGTAGCGGATTTCACGTGCAACCTGGTCATGCTCCACCCGTTCGGCTTTCAATTGCCACAAGGGTGGCGCGTCGTGATCTTCCTTGCAAAGCTTGCAAGGTGAGTACACCGCACGACGCATCCGGGTCTTGTTCCCGTCCTTACGCACTGCGCTGTTCGCGGCAAAGCGGCTTTCATCTTCCAGCAAGACGCGAATACGCTTGATGACGCCGTTCTTTAGCTGGTCGCTGAGTTCGACAAATTCGGCAAAAACAACCTCACCAGTCGGCTCATGCAAAACTACATTTCCGGAGGCACTCACCGTATCCGTTTTCTGATTGTAGCTCACAGCGTCTGCCAGCAAGGTACGGCTACCTTGTACAATCTCGACCTTACCCCTAGCGACGACGGTGCCTAATTCCTTGTCGTAATTGATTTCATCGGCCAGCAACAATACCGGCAAATCTGCTGATAGCTGTTCGCGCGCGAAGGCCTGCCCAACGGCAAGCACAACGCATAACGCCACAATGACCGATTTCCAGAACTGCTCCATTACCCGTCCTCAAGATGCAAGAGGAGGGCCAATCCCAGCATTGTCGTGACACCCGCCGGCGTCCAAGCCGCTAGCTGGGTTGGAACATTTGTTGAGAGCCCGAGGGCATGGACGACATCACCCAGAATATACAAGAGAAAACTCGCGACTACACCGCCGATAATGGCGAAGGACGCCCCAGAGCGCTTATTTATGTGTACCGTGAACGCGGCGGCGATCAGGACCATCGAGCACAGCAATATCGGTAGCGCGAGTAAGGAATAATAATGCAGTTGGTGGCGGTGACTGGAAAAACCCGCTGCCTCCAACTCATCGACGAATCCGGGCAAGTCCCAAAAGGACATTGTTTCCGGCGAAGCGAAACTTTCCTGGATCTTGGTCAGCGTCAGTTCAGACGGCAGTTCATGTCGGTCGACGTGGTGCGCGGCTCTTTTTGGCGTTGATATCCATGCGTCCCTAATATCCCAGTAGCCTACCTTCAACTGCGCGGTCTCCGCATCGACCCGGCCGACGAACTTTTCACTCCCCTCGAACAGGAAAATGATCACGTCGTGGAGTTTCATCTCCTCCTTCGATACGCGAAGTGCGTGGATAACCGCCTGACCGCCCGCGTCCGATTGCCGAAGCCAGAGACCATTCCGCGAGATATTGAGCATACTGGTCGTACGTTTCAGGTATTTTGCTTCAACGCTTTCGAACTTGGTCAACATCACGGCGGAAAACGGATTGAAAATGGTTACCTGAAAAATTCCCAGCGCCAGAGTCAGAAAAATGGGTGGAACCAGGAACTGCCAGATCGAAACACCAGCGGCCCGGGCGACGATGATCTCGTTCGCATTTGCAAGCCGCCAGAATGCAAACATCGCGCCGAACAGGATCGTGAAAGGCAACATACTCTCCACAAGATGCGGCAGCTTGAACAGGCTCATCTGAATCACGACACCCATCGTCGCATCTGCCTTACCCGATGCCCGTCGCATCATCTCGACCACGTCGAATAGCAGCGCAATCCCCATCAGCGCACAGAAAGAGCTCGCCAGCCAGAACGCATACTGGCGGCCAACATAGCTCGACAATGTCGAAGACAATCTCACGAATTACCCTCGGCATATTTCAACGACGGCACATGAAAGCCGACGCACAGTGCAATCATTCAGCCCGGACAGGATAATCGAACGCCTTTGAACAACAACCGGTAGCGCTAGTTAAGGTCTAACATGACAAGTCGCGGGCAACTAATTTCTGAGTCATCCGCAGTAAAAAGTCTCGTTTCGCTACGATCTTTCGTCAAATGTTCGACTTGGTTTTTCTATTCATACCCTGGCTTTTTTTTATTTAGCACAGTAATAGACCGGAACGTCATGACTTTAAAAGTCTTTTTCGATTAGAATACGGCCTCCGATGGCCCGTTTCGCAAGTGCCGGGCGCGCGGTCGGGAGGCCGCGATCGATAACCACGGAACGGACATGAAACTTCCTGCCGTCCTAACCCTGATCCGGCCACGTCAATGGGTGAAGAATGTATTCGTCTTCGGCCCAATCTTCTTCAGCCCAACACTGTCACGCGAGAGCGCGTTTTCCGACGTTACGCTGATGTTTATTGCCTTCTGCCTAGTCGCCAGCGGTATTTACTGCTTCAATGATTACTGGGATCGGGAGTCGGACACCCTTCACCCGAAGAAGAAGCTTCGGCCCGTCGCAGCAGGAGACGTTTCCCCGACGTTCGCACTCACCTTGTATGCCATTCTTTCGGGTGGCGGAATCGCGCTTGCTTTAGTTATGACCGCCGGTGGTTGGGTTGTCCTAGCATATTTTATTTTGACATCGTTATATACATTGATTTTAAAGCGCTACGCTATTGTCGACGTCTTAACGATTGCGCTTGGATTTGTCCTTCGGATCGAGGCAGGGGCCGCCGCCGCTGAATTGCAGCCGACAGTCTGGATCCTCGTATGCACCGGAATGCTGGCGCTTTTCATTGCGCTAACAAAACGAAGAGATGATCTTACCCAAGCACTCGACGACTCCCATCGCGAAAGCCTCAACGGTTATTCCGCGGCCTTCCTCGATGCCGCATTCATAACGGTATCGGCCGCGCTCGCTGTGTCGTATGTGATCTTCACAACGGATGCCGATGCGATGGCGCGGCTTGGCAGTGACCGGCTGTATCTCACCATTCCCTTCGTAATTGGCGGAATTCTGCGCCAGTTGCAGTTAACCATGGTCTTCAAAAAATCCGGTTCGCCCACTGAACTCGCCCTTACAGATCCCTTCCTGATCGCGTGCACACTCGGGTGGCTCGTGGCATTCACCATCCTGATGTACGGTTAAGGAAGGGCGGAATGCGCGCCAGAGAAATACGATTGACCAGTTGGGGGCATCATCGGCATGCTGATATGACCGCCTATCGTCCGGAACGGCTCCCAGCTCTGCGACAGGCCGTGCGGACTGCAACCGCCGATGGCGGAAGCATCGCATACGGTAATGGACGCAACTATGGCGACCTCGCTATGCGGGACGGGGGCACTGCCTTGTTGACGAGACGGCTCGATCGCATCATCGAATTCGATGCCTATACCGGTGCCACTACTCTGGAGGCCGGCGTCACCTTTTCCGAACTGCATGAATTCGCAACACAGAGAGGATTCTTGCCGCCGGTTACGCCAGGCACCGCATTCGTTACGATAGGCGGCGGCGTTGCCAGCGATGTGCACGGCAAGAACCATGATCTTTGCGGGACACTCGGCGCCCATATCGATTGGATCGACATCGTCGTCGCGAACGGAGAGTGCGTCCGTGCCTCACAAACCGAACACCCGGAACTGTTCGCCGCAACCGTCGGCGGGTGCGGCCTCACCGGAGTTATTGCCGTTGTCCGTCTACGCCTCAGACGCCAACGAGCAAATGCAGTCGAAACCCGCGAGTTCCGCGTGCGTGACCTTGATCACTTTTTCGAATTAATGGCCGAACACCGCGACAAGGCCACCTATACGGTCGGTTGGGTGGACGCGCTGCAGCGCGGACGCAAACTCGGACGCGGCATCTACCAGACGGGCGAACCTGTCCTCTCCGATCTTACCGGCCCGCGGCACGGCGGACCTACTGTTCCCTTCACCTTTCCTGCTCGGACACTGAATCGACACAGCGTCAGTTTGTTCAATGAAGCCTATTTCCGCCGCGTGCCCGCTCCCGGCCGGCACCGGGTAATCGACTACGATACATTCCATCATCCCCTTGATGCCATCTCCCATTGGAACCGTCTCTACGGCCGTGGCGGTTTCTATCAGTTCCAATGCGTCATCCCCGACGAGAATGGAATAGACGGCGTCAGAGCGCTGTTAGAACAGGTCGCAACCGTAGGTGCCGCCTCCTTTCTCGCAGTTCTCAAAACCTTTGGCGCCGAAGGCTTCGGCCATCTTTCCTTCCCACGGCCCGGCGTGACATTGAGCCTCGATCTGCCGGCGCGCCCAGAGACGCGCGAGTTGATGCATCGGCTCGAATTCACAACACGCGACTCGGGTGGCCGCATCTACCTCGCGAAAGATGCAACGATGTCGGCGGAAGGGTTCGCCGAAATGTATCCGCGCCTTGAGCGCTTTCGATCGGTGCTGGCAGAGTACGACCCAACGGGCCGCTTTGAATCCGACATGTCTCGGCGACTAAAAATCAGGACGGTGCCGTGAACAAAGAGACCGGCAACATCAAGACGTGGCTCATCCTCGGCGGATCGTCGTCCGTTGCGCGGGCCTTC
>DJKK01000001.1:0-854 GCA_002434595.1 Alphaproteobacteria bacterium UBA6544
TTAAATAGACAGCGGCAAAATGCCCAGCGGCATCCGCCACGAACGCGCCCGCCGCTTCCGGCCCATCAGCAAACCGTCGCGCAGCGTTCGACCAAGCGTCGCCGTACAGGACACCCTTCGACCAAAGCACGCCGGTGGAATCAATTATTTTTCGCCAACCATATCGTTCGTCGATCAGGCTATCGGCGACAGGGCGCAACTCCATCTTCGTATCAACCGCCTGAACTGTCATTGCCGCGGAATCGCTCCGGGGTGATCCAGCGCAATGCGGTATGACATTGCGCCCTCCCTTCCATAGAATACGGCCCGCAAATCGACGGAGGATTTCTCATGGCTGAGGAAGTGGTGATCGTCGGAGCCGGAGGGCACGGACGGGTTTGCCTCGATATCTGCCTGCTGACAGATACACCGCTTCGCGGGTTTCTCGACAGTGGCCGCGACATGGGTGAGCAGATACACGGCGTCCCTGTTCTCGGCGGAGACGAGTTGCTGTCCGATGCTGGATTTCGTGCCGGGGCAAGCTTCATCGTAGGCATCGGAGACCGGCACATCCGCCCTCGTGTGATCGCCGCGCTTGATGGCTGCGAGGCTGAGCTTGCTACGTTGGTGCACCCTTCGGCCGTCGTATCGCCGCGATCGGTGATTGGTGCCGGAACCCTTGTTAACGCAGGCGCCGTCGTAAACACCGACACCAAAATTGGCCGGCACTGTGTTCTGAATACGAGCTGTTCGGTGGATCATGATTGCAATATCGGCGATGGCTGTCAGGTTTGCCCTGGCGCCACTTTGGCCGGAGGTGTGACCTGTGGTCCGGGATCCTTTATCGGCTCGGGTGCTGTCGTCTTGCCGAACCG
>DJKK01000001.1:1157-5745 GCA_002434595.1 Alphaproteobacteria bacterium UBA6544
GGTGCTGTCGTCTTGCCGAACCGAACTGTCGGGCAAGCCGCGATTATCGGCGCGGGTTCCGCCGTCGCTGAAGATGTACCGGAAGGCGTCACGATGATGAACCGACCACCTCTTAAGAAGATCAAATGATGATTGCCGCGGACACGTAGATATCCAACGCTCTAGAACCCGTGTTCCATCGTACAGTTACCGCCTCGACGCGATAGTTTCGTGAAAACCTGAAATCCTCCGTATTCGGAATACCAGGTGAACCAGCCGAAGTTCCCGGCGAAATGGCCTGCCACCTGAGGTAGGATTTCCGCGAGCGGTAAGCCCTCGTTGGCCCGCAGAACTTGCTCTTCGGTCAGGTCGACCTCAACGACGTCGTGGGTTTTCTCTGAATAGAACCGAATATTCACCGGTTGCCCCTCGTAAGCACCGTAAAGATCCTCGTAGATCGTCGCGACCAGCGTGCCCTCCCGCAGGTCATCGCAAGCGATGGGGGCCCACCACATTCGCTTCGGTGGCCGCGCTTCGTGCAGTATCCCGAGCGAGAGTTCGAACGGCACGCGGCCTTCACCCGCGTCACCGACAATTGCAGTGACGACACGAGTCGGCAAACCACCCTCATGTTTCGCAAAAGTGATCTCGCCACTGGGTGCGTCGAGTTCGACAATCTCTTCATTGGAGAACTCGTGCGCGCTGCCATCGGAATGGGTCATCCGATAATGACCAACATCCGAGTCGGGATAAATGCGCAACCGCCGACCGGCGATGCCCGCATCCGGCATCATCATGTAGGCGCGCGCACCGGGACGATCGATCGCATCGGTCTTGTGGCGCGAGTAGTTGAAGTTCGAATGTGTGACCTGGATATCGTCCGCGTCCGGACGCTCATTGCCGATTAGCATCCGCGTAAAGGACTTGTTCAACGCGTATGACAGCCCCCCATTGGCTGGCTGCCCCCCCATAAAGGCCTCCAACTCCGGAAAGTGATCAGTTGGAATAAACTTGTAGGTCTCGAAGGGTGAAAGTTCGGGGATCTCAGTCGTGATAAGACGCCGTTCGCCATTCGCATTCGTTACGACGAACTCCGCCGATTGCGCCGGCTGCGGGTCTAACCCGTTATGGAAGACCGCAAACGAACGAACGCCGTCGCCATCGCGCAGCGTCCAGCATGATTCTTCCCCATTCGTTACCGTGCGGCCTTCCTCGATTTCATGGCTCGAATAAATTCGGGCGTAGTTGTGGGTCAACGCCACCGATGAATCCGTCTCGTAAATCGCGATGATGGCCGCGAAGGGGATAACCATGTTCTGTAATGCGAACACCTCAATTTCAACGCTTCCCTCAAAGGGCATTTCCGGCGGAACAGGCGCGTAGTTCCGGACGTGCCCCTTGTCGAACGGCAGTTCCTCGCGAGAAATCAACTGACCCTGCATATCGCGCAAGCTGGCGACGACGGCGATGTCGAGGTCGCGCCTAGCCTTCCAATAATTCATGAATGTGATCGTCGTCCGAAACCTCTCGTCGCACCTGTAGTAAAATACCCCGGAGGAGCGCAGAACGTTCCCGAAGCCGGATTGCCGATAGTGGTCCGATTGCTGGATAAGTGTCCTGTTCATTAGGCTGACCTTCGTCAAATTATCGGCGGAAACCGCTCAACCCTTCGCAAGGGCTGCGACGGAGTGTAGACCTACATCGGCGCACTCGGTAAGGGTAACAACCTCACCGCCACGCTCGGCGCTTTGCGACATTGCCTGCAAGATTGCGAGCGCATGGACACTGTCCTCGCCTGAACTCGCGACTGTCGCGTTGCCGCCGAGGCAGTCGACCAGATGGTCTGCAAGAAAGGCGAAATAGCTGTTATCGGGATTCGCTTCTGATCGAAGGGGCGTCGCTGAAAGTTCACGGAAGCCGCTGCGGGTCCCGGCATCGACGTCCTCGTAGTAATCGATGCGCCGCTGCAAGCCATCGAATGTCACGAGGCCGGAACGGCCATAGTAGCGCAACTCGAAATGATCGTACGACCGCATATCGAGCGACTGAATATTGGCCTTAAGGCCACTTTCAAATCCAATCACACCGTCCACGCAGATGTCTCCGTCCGGATGATGATGTATCATCCGGTTTGGCCAAGCTGCAACCCAGGAAACGTCGCCAGCGAATGGCGTCAAGGTCATACGCAGGAGATCGATCAAATGAGTACCGGTCGAAATTAAACCGTAGACGTAATATCCCGTCACCTGCAGCACTTCACCGATAACGCCATTCTGCAAATTAGACGCCAGCGTCCGAAGAGCAGGATCGAAGCGCCGGGCGTGATTGACAATCAGATGAACGCCCGCGCCAGCAGCCTCGGTAACCAAGGCCTGCGCTGTCGAAAGGTCATCGGAGATCGGTTTTTCACAAGCGATCGCCTTGACACCCGCGTCGATCGCCCGTCGAGCAACCGCCACATGGCTATCCTGATGCGTCGCGATCGAGACGATATCCGGCCGTTCCGCAGACAACATCTCATCTATGTCGCCGTAACATCGCGCTTCCGGCGCGATTTCACGGGCCACCGCTTCGAATTCGGGTACAACGTCGCAGAGTGCGGCCAATTCGGTAGCGGGGTGATGCATCCACATGCCGGCATGAGTCGCGGGTTTTGGCCGCCGATCATCTGCTTCCAATGCAAGACCAATACGCCCCGCGCCAATAACGACCGCACGATAGGTCATGCCGAAGCCCCAAGAATATCGCGGAGCGCTGCAATTACCTGTTTCTGGTCCACTTCGCTAAGGTTTGTCGAACAGGGCAGGGTCAGCACGCGGTCCCAAATTGATGTCGTGACCGGCGTCGCTTCAACCGGAGCCGATGCGTAGGGCGCCTGAAGATGAACGGGCTTCCAGAAAGGTCGGGCGCCGACGCCGCATTCGACCAATGACGCAATCACAGCCTCAATGTCCGGCGTTGCAGGCGGGCCCAGCGTTACGCCGCTGAACCAGCAGGCACTCTCCGCCCAGGGTGCGCGCGGGAAAGGCGCGACGCCGTAAATCTCTGAAAGCGCTTCGTCGTAGCGTCGTGCAATCCGGCGTTTTGCCGATACGAATGTATCGAGACACTCCATTTGGGCGCATCCAACCGCCGCTTCCAAGTTGCTCATCCGATAGTTGAAGCCGACCACATCGTGCGTGTAGTCCGCTCCAACTTTGGCGGTCGTCGTAAGATGTCGAACCCGTGCGCAAAGCGCTTCATCGTTTCCGGTCACCGCACCACCACCGCCCGCAGTGACCGTCTTATTTCCATTGAACGAGAAGACGCTTAGATCGCCACCAAGAGCGCCTGGCTTCTTGCCGTTACAGGTCGATCCAAGAGCGGCCGCGGCATCGACCACAACAGGAAGATCGAACTTACGCGCAATCGCCGTGAGCGCTAACATGTTGGCCGGCGAACCGAGGGTGTGGACGGGCATGATCGCAGCAATACGGCGCTCGGTCTCAACATGATAGACGCCCTCCGCTCGCCTCTCTGTCTTCTCCCGCAAGGCGGCTTCCACCTGCACGGGGTCCAGCGTCCAACCTTCCACTTCGATATCGAACAGCCACGGTAACGCGCCGCAATGCGAGATCGCATTCGCGCTGGCGATGAATGTCATCGACGGCAGAACCACAAGATCACCCGATCCGACACCGACTGCAGTCAACGCGGCATGCAGTCCGGTCGTCCCTGAAGTCGTCGCAACAGCGTGGCGGCTTCCGGAAGCATGGGCCACCATTTCTTCGAAACGATCAACGAACGGACCGACCGACGAGACGAAATTCGTCTCGACGCACTCCTGCAGATACTTTGCCTCGTTACCGGCAATATTTGGAATCGCGAGGGGGATCATGCAGAAGTCGGCTCCAGAATTTCTTTTCGGTACCATTCGTAAGTCCGCATCACGCCATCAGTGAGGCTTGTCCCGGCACGAATGCCCGTCAGATCGGTCATGCGCGACATATCTGGGCATCGCCGCGCGGGTGAGCCGGGTGTCGCGGGCTGCGGATCGACTTCAAGCGTCGCGCCAACGGTGTCGATGACGATACGCGCGAGATCGCCAATTCTGGTCTCCGGCGAATCACTCCCAAGATTGAGAACCTGATCTCGGCATGCCTCTGTTACGACTGCCGCGCGCATCATATCCACTGCGTCATCGATGAAACAGAAGGTTCGCGTATGATCGACGGAAAAAACTTCGATAGCGCTCCCCGCCGCTGCGGCATGCGCTTTTCGGAGTAATTCCGGAATAACATGGGCCATTCCCATGCGCGGACCGTAGATATTATGCGGCCGGAAAACGGTGAATGGCAAGTCGGCGTGGCGAACCATCGCTTCGCCATAAAGCTTGGACAACATGTAGCTAGTGCGGGGCGCCGATAGGTCCGTCAGACAAAGTGGAGTCGCTTCCGGCGTTGGCAGAGGTAGCTCCAGATGCTCAAGGGACCCCGCGTATACCTCGCTTGTTGAGGCGAACACGAACCTTTCCAATGCATCCTGGCGTCGGGCCAGTTCGATCGCCCGTTCCGTCAGCAGCACATTGTCACGAAGCGTGTCAAATGGCGCCTCCAATACATTGCGCACA
>DJKK01000261.1:0-361 GCA_002434595.1 Alphaproteobacteria bacterium UBA6544
AATGGCCCTGCTGGAACCGCGGCTCGCGATTCTCGACGAGACTGATTCGGGCCTCGATATTGACGCGTTGAAGTTGGTTGCGGACGGCGTGAATGCCATGCGTAGTCCCGCTCGTGCCATGCTGATGATCACGCACTATCAACGGCTGCTCGACTACGTCGTGCCGGATGTGGTCCATGTGTTGTTTGAAGGGCAGATTGTTAAATCAGGGCCGAAGGAACTGGCACTGGAGCTGGAGAAGGAAGGCTATTTTCAGTTCTTCGAGACTGCGGCCTAACGGAAGACGGGTAAGCAATGCCGGATGGAGCCGTCATGAATTTACCATTTATGGAAGATTACGACGCCGTGGCGCCGAGATTGG
>DJKK01000261.1:762-4793 GCA_002434595.1 Alphaproteobacteria bacterium UBA6544
GGACCGCGAGACGAAGCATGGAAATATACCAACCTCACGCGGATAGGCCGCACGCGGTTCGCAACAGGCCTGGCGGGTGCAGAGCCTGCACTCGACGCTGTTCCGAAGGGGACGCTCGACATTGATGCCGTTCGTCTGGTGTCGGTAAATGGGCGTTTGCGACCGGCGTTATCCAATCTGAACGCCCTGCCACCCGGCGTTTCAATCACCACATTGGAAGATGCAGTATGGTCCGGAGATCAAGCGATCGCGCAGCGGCTCGGGCAGATTTCGCATGGCCATGATATGCCCATGCTCGCGCTGAACACGGCGTATTTGCAGGATGGCGTCATTGTTGAAGTTGCTGAAGGTTCTTCTATCGACACACCAATTCATTTGATTTCCATTGGTGTGGCCGACGATGATCCTGTCGCATTTCACCCGCGGAACGTGATCTCTCTGGGTGCAGGGGCCTCAGCCACATTTTACGAGAGTCATGTCGGTGTGGGGGCCTACCTGAGCAACGGCGCGACCGCCGTGTATCTCAGCGATGATGCGATCCTGCGACATCGCAAGCTGCAGAATGAAACCAACTCAGCTTATCACGTGGCGTCTGCATCGGTCGAGCTTGCCGCCCGTGCCTGTTACGAGAATTACACATTGCACATCGGGAGCCGCCTCGCGCGCAACGAGGTGCATGTGACTCTGCAGGGACGAGAAGCCAACTGCAGTCTCTATGGAGCCTATGCCGGGTGCGGCAGGCAGCATATCGACACAACGACTTTCGTGGATCATGCGGTGCCGGACTGCAGGTCCCGGGAAGTGTATAAGGGCGCGCTCGACGACAAGTCGCGCGGCGTCTTTCAGGGTAAGGTTCTGGTTCGCAAAGATGCCCAGAGAACCGATGGCCATCAGCTCAACAAGGCGCTATTGCTGTCGGAGGGAGCTGAGATCGATGCCAAGCCCGAGCTTGAAATCTATGCGGACGATGTCAAATGCAGCCATGGCGCTACTGCCGGCGAATTGGACGAGGAGCAGCTGTTTTATCTCCGGTCCCGCGGCGTCATGGAAGCCGAGGCGCGTGACCTGCTGGTCACAGCATTTCTTGAGGAGAGTTTGGAAGTGATCCTCGATGAAGAGCACCGAGATGCGTTTCGCGGGATCATTGCCAATTGGCTTTCCGAGCGCCGCGAACGTCAGGAGACCTAGGATGGCACAGCCTCAAATACGCGACGATATCGGCGGGCAATATGAATTGTCCCGCATCCGTGAGGATTTCCCAATTCTGTCAGAAGAAATCCATGGCAAGCCGTTGGCCTTCCTGGACAACGGGGCCTCGGCGCAGAAACCGCGTCAGGTGATTGACGCGGTCCGGGCCATCTATGAAACCGAGTACGCCAACGTCCATCGGGGCGCTTACTATCTCAGCGAGCAGGCAACGGCACGTTACGAGGGCGCGCGCGATATCGTGCAGTGTTTCCTCAATGCCTCCAGCCGCCAGGAAATCGTCTTCGCGAAGAACGTGACGGAAGCGATCAATCTCGTCGCGTATAGTTACGCGCGTCGCGTCCTGGAGCCCGGCGATGAGATCATCATCACGGATATGGAGCATCACTCCAATATCGTCCCCTGGCAGATGATCCGCGACGAGCGTGGGCTTGTTCTTAAATACGTATCCTGCACCGACGACGGCGAGTTCCGCATCGAAGACTTGGCCCGGTTGATTACGCCAAAGACGAAGCTGATCTCCCTGACCCACGTTTCGAACGTCATGGGAACCGTGGTTCCGATCAGGGAAGTGGCGAAACTGGCCCATGACAACGGTGCTAAACTGATGGTCGACGGTGCGCAGGCCGTAATGCATATGCCGGTGGACGTGCAGTATCTAGATTGCGATTTTTACGCTTTTACTGGTCATAAAATTTATGGTCCATCGGGTATTGGCGTTCTTTACGGCAAGGCAGAACTGCTCGATGCGATGCCACCGTTTCTTGGCGGCGGCGACATGATCAGTACAGTGACCATGGAGAAAAGTACGTGGGCTGCCCTTCCCGCGAAGTTTGAGGCGGGAACGCCGCCGATCGCGCAGGCGGTTGGCCTCGGAGCTGCACTGGAATATGTAAGCGGCGTCGGTATTGAAGCAATCGCGGCGCATGAGAACGATCTCTTGAGTTATGCGACGCAACAATTGTCCTCCGTTAAAGGTCTGAAGATTGTGGGAACTGCGCCGAGCAAGACCTCGGTCATCTCCTTCACGCTGGATTGCGCGCATCCGCACGATATCAGCACGATCATCGACCGGGCCGGTGTAGCGGTGCGTGCAGGGCATCATTGTGCCCAACCGCTCATGGAACGTATGGGTGTTTCCGCGACGACACGTGCTTCCTTCGGGATGTACAACACGCGTGAGGAAGCCGATACCCTGGTGGCGGCGCTGGAATCCGTTCGGGAGTTGTTTGGCTGATGCTTGATGAATTGCGAAATCTCTACCAGGAAGTCATCTTAGACCACGGCAAGGACCCTAGAAATTTCCGCAAACCGGACAATGCGAATTGTGAGGCGACGGGACTCAATCCGCTCTGTGGTGACAGGCTTGTTGTATACCTTAGTGTCGACGAGAGTAATATTGTCCAGGATGCGGCGTTCCTCGGGAACGGCTGTGCGATTTCCATGGCTTCTGCGTCGATGATGACAGAGATTATTCGAGGGAAAACGAAATTCGAGGCCGAGGAACTATTCCGCCGCTTCCATGAAATGTGCACGTCGGACGAAAAAGCGGATTTTTCCGACGATGAGGATATCGAGAGATTAATGGTATTGTCGGGTGTGCGACAGTTTCCGGTTAGAGTGAAGTGCGCGACACTTGCGTGGCACACGATGGACGCGGCGCTGAAGGGCGAAGAAGAGGCCACGACCGAACGGTGATGGAGGACGCGATCAAATGAACTTTGGCATGCCACCCTATGGCGGACATATGGAGCCGCCTAATATGGAGGATCTGCAGGATTTCATCGCGCGGGCGGGAAAACCGCTAGAGCCAGGGACCGTTACGGCCACCAGAGAGCTGGTCATTGAAGCGTTGCGGACCGTATACGATCCGGAAATTCCGGTGAATATCTATGACTTGGGGTTGATCTACGAGGCAGCGATATCCGAGGCTGGTGATGTAAAGGTCCGCATGACGGTAACGGCACCGGCATGCCCGGTTGCAGGCGAACTTCCGCAGTGGGTTGCGGACGCCATCGATCGGATAGAGGGCACGGGCGAGATCGAAGTGCATCTAGTTTGGGATCCGCCGTGGGATCAATCGATGATGTCCGAAGACGCCAAGATGGCGCTCGGTATTTTTTGACGTTGTAGGCAATAATTTTGGGGTTAGAACGATGACGGCACCCATCCTGACGTTGACCGAAGCGGCAACTGATCGCGCGAAGCTCTTGATTGGCCAGTCGGATAAGCCCGTAGCTGGGATTCGCGTCGGCGTTAAAACGCGCGGATGTTCGGGTTACAGTTACTTCGTGGAATACGCGGAGGAAGCGCTCCCCTTTGAGGAGTATGTCGAGGCCAACGGCATCAAGGTCTATATCGACCCGATGGCGACAATGTTCATTCTCGGGTCGGAGATGGACTATCAAGAAGACAAGTTGAATGCGGGTTTCGTGTTCACTAATCCGAACGAGACAGGTCGTTGTGGTTGTGGCGAATCATTCAGTGTCGACCCTCAAGAGTAGCCGACGTATTGTTCCAGCGTTAACTATATTTTAACGGAATTCAGCAAATGATATCGTCCTTACGAGCCCCGGACGAATGTGTAGAGAGGTTAGAAAACTGCCTTAAAAATTCTGCGACGATCCGCTAGCGGATTGCGGTCTATGCCGGTGTTTGGAGCGGGTGAAGGGAGTTGAACCCTCGTCTTGAGCTTGGGAAGCTCCTGCTCTACCGTTGAGCTACACCCGCTAAGTATCTGTCAAACAAAAAAAATTATAAATTACAGCCAATTTAGTAGAGCTGGTGGACAGAATGCACCTGTATTCCTTTACTTTAGTAATATA
>DJKK01000231.1 GCA_002434595.1 Alphaproteobacteria bacterium UBA6544
ATCCGACATTGATGTATTGCGACAGGATCGAATGATAGAGATACGGAGAATCTCTAAGCATGGCGTCTTGATACTTACCGAAATGTGGTAGCGCATACTCGATGAAATGGTCGAGGGCCGCAGCCGCTTGCGAAGCCGTCACTGCAAAACCGAATGTCTCGAGTGTTCCGAAATTTCTAGTGAAATGCCGCTGCACAAGCGCCATGACGTTATTGGTAACGGAATCGGGTGTGAATTTTATCGGTGCTGGTAGGCAACTTCCGTTAGTGAGTGATTTTCGATTCTCCGAGTCAAAATTCCATTGCCCGCCGACCGGTGCGTCACCATTCATCAATAGCCCGGTCTTCTGACGCATCCGACGATAGAAGTACTCCATACGAAGTTGCTTGCGGCCTTTTGCCCAAGCATCGAATTCCTCGTGCGAACAGAGAAATCGGTCGTCCTCAATCATCTCGTATGCGATGCCATCATGATTGAAGCGCTCGATAAGTACTTGCCGTAAATGCCACTTTCCAGGTTCGGTCAGGATGACCCGATTGGCCGCAACGGTTTGAATGGCATAGTGGATTTCTTGGGCAAGGTCGCCGCTGTTCGCTGGATCGTCGATTTCGAGATATCGCACATTCCACCCTAGCGACCTCAATTCCGCCGCAAAGTGGCGCATCGCCGTAAAGATATAGGCGAGCTTCCGCTTGTGATAGGGAACATAGTTGGCTTCTGCATTCGCCTCTACCATTAGTACGCAATCGCGTCCGCGGGCCCCTGCCTTCAAACCTGCGATATCGTGCGACAGTTGATCGCCTAAGATTGGAATGAGGGCGCGGTCAGTAATCATGCGAAGAAGACCGATGCTAAAAGAAGCATAATGACTGAACAGGTAAGATGTATTCGACCACTAAGATACCAAGTTGGGAAAAGGCCGAGCTTCACGCCTCGTAGTTCGAAATACAAAAACAATAGGAATGCAGCTTTAAGTATCGGCAGTCCTAGTTCTGGCCCGGATAAAACTGCGCATCCTAAAAGAGCGGATGTAAAACGGATATTCAAAAGGCGAGAATGTTTTAATTTTCCTGCGGCATCATCAACCGCTAAAACGCGGACCCATAAAATACAGTCAAGAAAAGACAAAATAATGGCGGCGTGTATCAAGGGAAAGAACTTACCTTGCATCGCCACTTCAGGCGGCATGAAATTCGGTATTGCTGATGCGATCGCAAATGGCAAAAAGCCCAATATGCCCAGCCAAAGAATGTTCTTGGGGAAACCGGCGGATGAAATATCGATATATTTGAGGCTCATTCGCACAGGTTGAATAATTTGCAAGGCAATTTTTATCTTCTTACTATTGTTTTTACGTGGGTCTCCCAGTTTGGATCATAGGGTCGCGTCTTCACAAAACGTTCCAAAAAAGGGATAAAAATATGAGAGATCGTGTAGGCCTTACTTATATTAAATTTGGGCCTCTATTCAGAATCTAATTCAATATCCATTTATGGCCGCATGCAGATTTTAAATCGGATGTGAATAGTCTGCTTGGGAAAAATTTCTGCTTTGTTTCGTATAATTAATCCATCTTAAAAATGCGCGTGACGCAAAGTCCAACTGATTTGTAGCACCTGACCGGCTCGAGTTTTTAGTTTCAAGTGCTGGTCCGATTTCTTTTAGACCGACAGCGAAATGGTTCGTCAGTTAGTTAGGCGAAGTCATACCTATAAAGTTAACTCAGAACTAAACTCAGTATTGTCAGATTTCTCGACCTAACGCGGCTATGGGCGACACGTAGATTGAACCGATCACTTCTACGGCGCGTAAATAGTCAAAACCTATTGGAGGTGTGCTGTGGTACGCGATGCTTACGACGTTGTTATGAACCCGGAAATAAACCCGTTGCGCGGTCTGCCAAAAATCGTTCGCTTTCAGCTCATGTCGACGTTAGCGCTCATGTGGTCGATTGTTTTTTCCGTTTGGTCAGGAATGATCACCTTGGTTGGGCCCTCTATGGCAGCTCACGTCGTACTGTTGATTGGCATGTTTTTTACGGCGGATGTCTTTCGTCGTGCGTCTCGTAAGAAGCGCGTGGATCATCGCGCACATTATCGTGACCCAAGCGATGGTTGCGCACGTTACGATGACTTGTGGGGTGCTTAGGCGTCTCACTTAAGTGGACGGCGGACACACTTTAAACATATCAACTATGCGCAGTCGGAGCTAGATGCCGCCCGATGCAAATATTGCCCGGAGTGCACGGTTCGGCCCAAATGATAGGCGACACTGGAAACAGCGACACTAAACATTGGTTGGACGCTGAACTGCGATCTGATCATGCTGGAGAAACAGGCGCTGTAGCCATATATAGCGGCATTCTCGCAGCGACGAGCGATCCTGAACTGATTTCGTTTGCTCTCGATCATCGAGAAACGGAGATGCGTCATCTCGCTTTAGTCGAGGAATGGGTCCCAGTTGCCGGTAGGAGCCGCCTTTTGTTCGCATGGAGAATGGCGGGGTTCGCTACCGGATATCTGCCGGATTTTTTCGGCCAAAACGCAGTGTACGCAACCATTGATGCGGTCGAGACGTTTGTAGAACAGCATTACTCGGCCCAGATAGACCGGCTGGCAACCCACGAGGATCAAGCCGGCCTGAAGTCTCTTCTCGTTCGGTGCCGGGACGACGAGATCAAGCATCGTAACCAAGCTCGTGGACGCGCAGCTGAACCTGTTGGATTTTTCTTAAACGCTTGGTGTCAGTTGGTCAGCATAGGCTCTGCAGGAGCGGTCGCCTTAGCGCGCAGATTTTAAATGAAAAATTCCAAAATATCGTCCATTTGGTTGCCCACCCGCGATGAAGGGCTTCGCCGACTGGAGACGTTCCTGCCATATGCTGGACGGGAATATGCACGGCTTAGAAACTTCGATGACGGGCCCGGTCGTCATGCTCACGTATCAACACTTTCGCCGTGGATACGACATAGATTACTGCCCGAGTCCGAGGTCGTTAGCGCCGTTCTGAAACGACATAGATTCCAAGCCGCCGAAAAGTTCATCCAAGAAGTATTTTGGCGCACGTACTGGAAGGGATGGCTAGAACTTCGTCCTGGTGTCTGGCAACGCTATCAATCAGATCTCGAACAAATAATGGATCGTTTGGAGCGCGACGATGATTTTCAAGATCGTTTGTCGCGTGCGATTTCAGGCGGAACCGGTATCTCGTGCTTTGATGAATGGGCAAATGAGCTGACTGGTACCGGCTATCTCCACAATCATAGCCGGATGTGGTTTGCCAGTATCTGGATCTTCTGGCTTGGACTGCCTTGGCAGTTGGGTGCAGATTTTTTCTTGCGCCACTTGCTCGACGGTGACCCTGCCAGCAATACCCTTTCCTGGCGCTGGGTCGCTGGATTGCAGACTAGGGGAAAAGCGTATCTTGCCCGACCCGACAATATCTCGAGGTTCACGCGCGGTCGGTTCCGTCCAAACGACGTGGCATTGGTGAAGGCCCCACCTATCTCTGGTCCACCCGATCCGACCCCAAGACAGATCGATGCGCGGACAGATTGGAACAGAACACGTCGAACTGCACTATTGCTTACTGAAGACGATTTATCCCCCGGGTTCCTTGGATTACCTGTTAATGGTTTCGAGGGTTTTGCAACCTTGAATTCATTGCATGGGCAATCGCCGCTTGGTGTTTCGAATATGGTTGCCGCCTTCGTCAATGGCGCCTTCAGCGATACGTGGGGGCGCATACGCAGTGTTGCAGGTCGGCCGATCGGGCATGATCTGCAAACATCATCGGTTGATAATTTGGTTGATTGGGCACGAAGGACACAAATCGAACAATTGGTTACACCTTATTCCCCGGTGGGACCCGCTCAGGGCGCCTTAGATATTCTGGAGCGCAAACTTGCGCCGCTCGGAATCGATTTGGTACGCGTTCTTCGGCCTTCCGATGCCATGGCTTGGCCAAGGGCCACACATGGGTTTTTCCGTTTTCGGCAACAAATTCCGTCGCTGATCAAGCAACATAATAAAGATATTGGCCGGTGAACTGGCCACTACCCCAATTCGGTTTGCTCAGGCATGAACCCGTTTGGGGAGCTTGGCGGGCGCCTCTGCTATTGCATTTAGCGCGATTGAAATAATCTGCGACGCGAGGCGGTCCATCGTAGCACTATCAGCATGTACCATAGCGGTGCGAACCACAGGCGTCATTGAAATAGCTTGCAGGACTTCGCCATTACTCGTGTCGGCTAATAGCGCTAAATTCCGATCGATCGTGGTCAAGAGCCTGCTAATCCGTTGGCTTACCCGAACCGGGTCACCGTTTCTTCGTGTAGCGGGAATTCAATATCGAAGGTATTACCGATGCCGGTTTCGACGCGATAGGGTATTATTTTAATAGAGTGCCCCAAACTTTGGCTAAGTTAGCGATCGGACCAATATGCAAAATACGGTGATAATCTGGACCGCATTGATGAGGACAGAAAAGCGATGCAGCCAATTGAAAGACACTTCAGCAGAAGCGTTTCCCTGTACCAACGCGTCACGCCGTCGATTGATCCGCGGCATCAAGACTTCGCGGGAAATATAGGCTCCAATAAGGACAAAGCCCATAATCGCCGCATCGATCGGAAGCGTCGCGGCAAACGAGAGCGTTGCAATCAGCGATAGGACGGCGACAACGACATAGTACCAGGGAAAGATGCGACGTATAAATCGGCCGGCGGTTGGAGCGTCCAATTCGATAAATACTAGGGGCGCAATTACACATGAGAAAAAAGCCATTGAACCAAATAACGTTGCTACCGATATGGCACCCGTGACGCTGAGTATGTTAGGTATGTCCATACGCTTCCAATCCCTTCAATCATCGAGGTAGTCTACCTGCCTCTTAGGCCTGCTATACCTTTGAACGGGCCAGCGATACGAGGCGTGATCCAACCGCCGTAGACGTCGTCGTCCTGGGAGCGGGCGCGGTCCGAACCGACCCAACAGGCATCGACACGAGAAGGGTAAAAAGCGTAGCACCCCTTTATCACCCGGTAAGTCTCAGTCGGGTTCGAGCAACTCCAGGCGGCACGTTCAGAGCGAATGCCGAACACGTCAATCGTCCAGGAACGTACCAGTCCTAAGTACTCGCAGACTTTGTCACCATAGACTGGGATCAGAAAATCAACGTCCACATCTTCGACTGGAAAGTAGTAGACGGGCGGGTGACCCATCTCTAAAAGCCGAAATCCCTGTGATGTTTCGGCGACTGTCCGTTCGTCGAAGACGACCCTTAGGTTTTCACTAACGGATTCGATCCGTGGTGGGTGTGGAAAGTCCCAAACAGATTCCTGTCCCGGGCCCGGTTCAGATCGCAGTGGTATGGCATTCATCGTATGTCTCAATCGTTTGCGTGTTCAGAACTACGTCGAAGCGTTCACCTGTCTCAACAAGTTGTTTGGCCAAACAGTACCGATAGTTGACTGAGACACTGGATTGAGCAGCGTGCCAGCGAGCGACTTCGATGTTGCGAACTGCAGCATCTATACCGAGTACACGAGCACCCTTCACCGCGAGTGGCTCACAGAGCAACCCGGCCCCGCAACCAACATCGAGGATGCTCAACCGAGAAAGGTTATTGGCACGGTTTAGTGGGCGCCCGGAATGATGTGCCAATCGCGATGTGATGTAATCGCGGCGGACAGGATTGAACCTGTGAGTTGGGCGGGACTTCCTTTTCGGATCCCACCACTCTTTGGCAAGTCTGTTGAAGCGAGTAACTTCGTCCTGATCGACCGTCTCTGCGGACGCCCATACTTCAACAAGTTTATCTTTCGCCAACATGCGTATTTTTCCTCGGGTCGACGATGTGTGGCTCACCGACAACGAGTACAAAATTACGGGCTAGCTCATGCCCAATCCAGATTGTCGCGAGCAGTTTATCCCAATGGACAGAGAAAAGTTTCAGGCAAGCTTTCATTAAAGCGCTTTCAGCCAAGAAGGGTCTAATTTGTGTCGCTCCTTATTATTTTTTACGGCTACGGACAAACGCTGGATCATTTGCGGCGAGTAGCTGCGAAGGGCAAAGAACGAGTCTCAGAAGTCATGCGGTGGTTCCGCTTACGATCTCATGGTGATACCGATTTGGACGCTCACAAACGCCGAGCCGAGCACAACGGTCAGAACAATGGCGGCGATCCAGCCATGTTCGGTTATTGCCATTAACGATCCAAGTTGGATGAAATAGGTCAAAAATCTTTCCAGCATGACTGCAAATGCTAAGCAGAAGCCGAACACCGCCAGCCTCACCAGGAAAGTGATGCAACCGAATCGAGTTTTGCTTCTCGCATATGCCCTCGTTTGATCCAGCGTCTTTGCCTGATTAAATCGAAGACAGTCGGGGCGATGGCCAATCTCGAAATACGGATTCGTTGAGTGAATTCATACGATGGTATTTGGCGGCGTTCTTCATGGCCGTTACTGCTTTCTATTCGATTCGAATTGTCTTCTTCAAACAGTCGTTTCGGCAGGAACTACCCGAACAGGACGTCGTTGGCTATCAGAAATTATTAAGGTTTTATATGCGCGATGTTGAGATTGGAGCGAATCTCGGTACTAGCGTGATTGCCCGGGGCACGCCGGGATTTTTTGGGGCAGATCTTACAAACTTGATGAATGAGGTGGACCTCATGGCCGCGTGCGGGCGGCGTAAGTTCGTCGGGATGGCGGAATTCGAGGCGGCAAAAGACAAAATGTTGATGGGCACGGAGCGTCAGTGAATGGCAATGTCCGAAGAGGAGAAACGCTCAGGGATTATCATAAACGGGGCACGCACTCGTCAGCTTTCTCGTGCCGGGTAACGACACGCTCCACAAAGTTACCTAGATAACATGTGACATCGGACTGGATGCATCCTTGAGTAGATCAAGACGAGAAAAGTATACCTTTTAAAAGTCCGAGGTTGAGGTGCACCGCATGGTCACTCAAACGGGCATGAGCGAAGCACTCGGACGACTTCGCTATAGCGAGAACGAAGAGCAGGTCTTCCTTAGTCTATCGATCGGACTCAGCCAAAGTATATCGGTTGATACATCTCGGCTGATGGTCGACGAAGAACGTGTGCGTGAGTCATTGCCCAATAACTTAAATGCGCTCCATATACTGGCCGAACCACTACTAATTTATAAAACACGGAGCGGTGACGAGGTTACCGCGATTGTCGATGGCAGTTCTATCGATCGCAGCAATGGCGAAAGGCCAAGAAATGATTGGTTGAGTGCAGATGCCGCGCTGAAATCAAACGACCAGCGTGCCGGTCAAGTTTTCGGTGAGCCACAACTAGAGCTACAAACCTGCTGAGAGAGTTGGATGAGGATCTGCGTCTTAAGGCGCTAGCCAACGTGCGG
The DNA here is from genome assembly GCA_002434595.1 of Alphaproteobacteria bacterium UBA6544. Taxonomy (GTDB): domain Bacteria; phylum Pseudomonadota; class Alphaproteobacteria; order UBA8366; family UBA8366; genus UBA6544. The sequence goes on from DJKK01000231.1 coordinate 7,394, forward strand.
ATACTGATCCGTCGCCAAGCCACTCAAAGACGGCGCGTTGGTGACCTGCGGCGGCGAGTTGCAGCCATTCGAGGCTATGAACGGTCGTACGCACCAAGCAGAAATTAGTATATCCATTGTTTTCCTCCGCGTCCCTGGCAGTCGGTGCGGCGGGCGGCGATGGGACTTCGATCCCTGGTCCGATACCAGCAGCATAGCATAGACGGCTTGAAGGTCGACTTGCCTCCCAAGCAGCCGCCGCAAGAGGATGCTCGACATGGAGTTCGGCTGTTGCCTCGAGTCGAATCTGAGTTTTTATTGCCGGATCATAGAAATGCAGGGAGATCCGTGGATCGGCCAACATTTCCGAGTACTTTGCTGATCGGCGATCAGTATGCAGCCGCAACACGCGTTTTTTCACGTCTACGCCACGCAGCACGGTCGTCCTCATGACGGGCAAGCCTTCGACCGATATAGAAGCGACGGTAGGCAGATGGAAAGCGGAATGGCGATCGTGCACACCTGCCTCGATCACCGACCAGGCGGCCTCTAGAACCTCTCGAATGTTACCCGGCTGACCGTCGAACGGATATATGTTGTCTGGTGTTGAGGTGTGAGTAAGCTTCACTGCCCCAGCCTTCTTATCGAATTCAATGTATCCATTATTGTATCTAAGATTTGAAAGTCAGTTCATAGCCGTTACGCAAATACAAACCGTTTGGATTGTTTAAAGTTCCATGCGGCACGCAGCCACGCGCTTGATGATGATGATTCGCCGGTAGCTCGAACGAGCCGCGCTGGCGGCGCATTGATCCTAATCCCGCCTTTTAGCGTAAAAAACATAAAAGGGATTAGTACTTTGGCCAGGCAAATGACAGAAGACGAATTGCTAGATTACTTTGAGTTGAACTTCAATCTCGCGGCAGATGCTCGCAGAAAAAATTTTTACGATGAAGCGAACGTATATGAAGCTTTTAATCTGATGATCGAACAGGACCTGTACCGTTTTCAGTCCGACGGAAGCTTAGATTTCGAAGGGGCCGAATTGCTTCCATCTCAGTGAGCGCTCCGATCGTATTAACCGTTCTCTTGCCCCCGACGCCATCATGGTTGGAGATTGCAATAAATGCGCAAACATTCAGCTTTTTTGAAGAAGCTGATTTTAGAAACGGCGAGGTCGGCTCGTAACGGCCAGCCGATAGTGTCCAGCCCCATTCTGATCATTTCCGTTTAGTCGAGTGGGATCCGGTACGCAAAATTACAGTTATAAAGAAGCGTAAGTAGCGCCGGTTAGGGAAAATGCGAAGATGGGGTCCTGCCCGACGCTTCGATTGGCTGTGAACCTCCACGGAGAGGTTGAACTCACAGACATTTATGACACGGCCCGGTACCGATTCCAGCAGTTTGACACGTTTGTAGCATCTGCAAAGGCGATCGGGAGGTCGCGCGCACGGCAGCGTTCCGTGCCTTACGTGAGTTGTCGGATGAGCTCGAGGGAGTAGAGGGCGAGGCCGTCGTCGAGTGGGAGCCGGAGTATAAAAACCTGTTTATGGAGAATAGAAAATAGCGCCAGACGAGAAGGTGATACTCGTCTGGCGCTGATTTGCTCGCCGGTGCTTTTAAAGCAATATAAGGGAGGGAACAGCGAGCAGATCGATGCTTCATTTGAATAGGATGCCTATATCCAATCCATATAAAGCCGAATTAAAATATAGTGAAATTGGCTTAAATGCAAGTGATAATCATTCTCATAAAAATACCTAGTTTGTTAGTATTGCCTAGCATAAAAAGCCGGCGTTAGCGCCGAGCGGATGCGCACGGGGCCGTCAATGAGCGGGACCCGGTGCTTAAAATTCCGGTTGAGAAGGCGCCCCCGCATATACAAGGTATATGAGGAAAATTAGGGTACGGTTAGTGCCAGCCAGAGAGAACAGAAAGGGAGTATGAGGGATGAGCGCGATACTCCTTACCATCGTAGTCACCATCGGCGTGATTTTATTATTTTTAAGGCGGCCAGCGCTGTCAGCCCTTATGGGCATAAGCGTAGTACTTGGGTTGCTGGGCTACTTTCTCTACACGGACATGCTTTGAAACAGTCACGAAGAGGCAAGGCGCCGTCATTAAGTGGGACCCGATGCTTAAAACACCGCGCTTATGTGGTGATCAACTCATCTTGAGTCATAAAACACGCCGTCAGATGGACGGCCTCACGGGACCTTGTGCCATAACGTATCCTCGAAAGCCCAGCACCCTATTACTCACAACCTCCAAAACGAAACTATTGCGTCCTTTAAAGTCTTTATATTTATGCAACGTCTTAACGACAGTAAAATTTCTATGTTCGTTAAATACTATGCAGAGGCCGCGAGAGGTAAGTGAGGCGAAGGTCTTCAACGCTGCCGCCTCATCAACTTGGTCAGCTCGCGCTAATTCCATTATAGCATTTCGATCGCGGCACAAAGAAGCTACACCAATGTCCTCGCCAATTTCCCACTTAATAAAGTAAGCGCCAGCCGAATTGGATGTCACCACGCAGAAAATGTACAAGAAAATGTATTTCATCGTCGCCTAATCCTCATATTTTAAATCTTTTACGGCGCCTGACCTTCCGTAGTTTTTTCTGAACTGAAACATTATGGCGTCTAAGTTAGAAAACAGTCTTAGCGCCAGGCAAGGGAGTGAATTTGGCCCGGCGTTGAGATTTGCGCGCCGACTTAGGGAAGGTTTTACGAGCAAATCCCCAGTTATCACGAGATTAATCAGATGCTAGAATGCGGCGGTTTAGCGCAGGACAATATCCATGACGTCAGCAAAATAGTCAGTGCTTAAAGTACCGGTTACGAAGAAATAATATTAGAGCCTGCGCTAGCAATATATTTAGAGGTTATATTGATGATCGAGTTCACAGTTATCGCGGGCAGTAGCTTACTCAGGGTAACGAAAACGCCGTACAGTCCAGGTGCTATCGACCAATGAATTGATTTATCGTGTGGGGTCTCATTGTTACGGCTGTCTAAAATCATATTGCGAACAAATTTCCAAGCTTACTCGTTTCTACTCCAGGGGAGGGGAATGTCGGTTTCATAGAACGCCAAACGCTAATAAAAATAGATGGTGCCGGCAACCGCAGTGAATAATAAGATAGCGCCCAGGACGTTAAGGTTTTTCGGAATGGCAACGCAGAACGTATTCATCACGTCTATATAAAACTTAATGAACGCGCCGACCACAACGACGTGGGTCTACACCCTATGTTTGCTCTTTTTTTCTAAATATTAGGCGTTATTGCGGTTGGTGCTATAGGGCTGCAGCACGTAGACATCTGGTTGGTTCAAATGAAACGAATCGCTAGGTTGCTTGGTTTTAATTAGATCGAGATCTAGCCAGTGAACACGGTGCGACGGACTGTGCGCCAAACGCATTCACTGAATACGGACTAGAAAAATGGGTAATGCGTCCAGAACGGCATAACGAATGGCCCGAAGTTTATGCGTTCACGGCGATATTATAATCGTCGACGTTTAACGTTCAATATCACCACAACTTAGCAATCGATTAGTAGCTCTTGCCGATGCTGAAGGCTGGTAACGTTGTGCTTTTTAAGGTGTTAAACTGCACCCTTTTTTATCTTCCGTGGGGGAATTTGTATGCGCATGGGCTCCGCTGCCGCAGCCAACAGCGTACGCCTGCACAGTTATTAGAGAAAACGCAGCTAGTCCTAAAAATAATACGAACATTTTCATTTACGACTCCTGTAAACTCTCTTATGGCTCATGAGGGCTGGCAGATTATCGAGTTTAGTGACCCGAG